>JACCSE010000289.1 GCA_013813145.1 Gemmatimonadales bacterium | reverse complement strand
GGGCCGGGGGTCCGGGAGAGCGGGTCCCTCAGTGAACCGAGGGGCCTCTCCAAGGCCGGTGCCACCGTCCTGGCGAGCCATGCTTCCGGTCACTACGATGGCCAGGCCGTGCACCGTCGGCATCTCCAGAAATGCGGCCAGCGGCACCTCCACACGCAGGGTGTCGCGCACCCGCGATACGAGCTGGACCGCGACCAGCGAATCTCCACCCAGCTCGAAGAGCCGGTCGTGCACCCCCACGTCGCCGATCCCGAGCAACTCCTGCCAGATCGCGGCCACCCGTTGCTCGACCGGACTGGCCGGAGCGAGATACGGGGTGGCCAGCCGGGGTCTCGGTCGTCCGGGTACCGGGACGGATGGCACGGCGGCCTCCGCCGACGGCGCCGCGGCTTCCACCTGAGGGCTCGCGGATAGAATCGGTCCCGCCGGGCGGGACTCGGCCGAGCGAGACTCCGCCGAGCGTTCGGCGGGCTCGATCCAATAGCGCTGGCGCTCGAACGGATAGGTGGGGAGGGGCACCCGGCGGCGGCGCTGGCCGGAGTAGAACCCGCTCCAATCGATGGAACACCCGGCCAGCCAGAGCTTGCCGGCCGCCGCCAGCAGCGCCGACCCATCGGCCACGTCCTCGGCCGGGGCGCGGCAGGATGAGACGACGACGTGGTCTCCGGCGACGGCCGAGTGGCCTCGGACAAGCGCCCCGAGCAGGTTGCTCGGCCCGACCTCGAGGAAGACGCGTCGAGGATCGTCCGCCAGTACGGCGATCCCCGGGGAGAAGCGCACCGTGCCCCGCAGCTCCCGCACCCAGTGCTCGGGATCGGTGGCCTCTTCGGGTCGAAGCCAAGTGCCGGTGACTCCGGAGACCAGAGCGAGACTCGGGGGATGCAGCCGCACTCCGCGGATCACCTCGCGATACCGGGCCAGCAGCGGATCCATCATCTCCGAGTGGAAAGCGCGGGTGAGAGTCAGGCGCTTGCAGGCCACCCCGCGCGATGCGAGCTCCTGCCGAAGAGTATCGATGCGGCCGGGGAGCCCGGCCACGATGCAGTGCGCCGGCGCGCTGACCGCCGCCAGCGAGAGCCCGCTGCCCAGCAGCGGCTCCAGCTCCGCCTCCGAGAGCGCGGCCGCGAGCATGGCCCCCTCGGGCAATTGCTGGGCGAGGTCCGCTCGTGCCACCACGACGGCCAGTGCGTCGGGGAGATCGAAGATGCCGGCGAGGCAGGCCGCGGCGTACTCTCCGATGCTGTATCCGATCATGCCGTCCGGCCGGAGGCCCCACCGCATCCAGAGGCCGCCCAACGCGTACTCGACGGTGAAGAGCGCCGGTTGGACGTAGCGGGTCTGCGCCAGCATGGCCGCCGCCGCCTCCTCCTCTCCCGGCGCGGGGTAGAGGATCCGACGCAGGTCGCTGCCCAGCAGGGGCGCGAGCCGCTCGGCGCAGGCGTCCACCCTCTCCCTGAAGAACGGCTCGCCCTCGTAGAGCCCGCGAGTCATGTTCAGATGCTGGGAGCCATGGCCGGGAAACATGAACCCGACTGGCCGTTCCCTCGCGGCCCTACCGGTCATGATGCGGCGCGGGTCGAGCGATTCGAGTGCCGCCGCGGCGTCCTCGGCGGAGCGGCAGACGACGGCCAGCCGGGAGCGCAGCTGCCGGCGCCCCACGTGCAGAGTGTGCGTCACGTCGGCGAGCGGCACGCCGGGGGTGTCGCGGAGCGAGCGGGCGAGCCGCTGCGCCTGAGCCGACAGGGCCGCAGGGGTGCGGGCCGATAGTGTCACCAGGTGCCACGGTCGCCCGGGCGAGCCGCCGGGTTGCGCCGGTGCCTCTTCGGTGACGACGTGTGCATTGGTGCCGCCGAAGCCCAGCGCGCTCACCCCGGCGCGCCGGGGCGTTCCTTCGGTAGCGGGCCACGGCCGCAGCTCGGTCGCCACGTAGAACGGTCCGCCGGCGAAGTCGATGATCGGGTTCGGCCGGGCACAGTTGAGGGTGGGAGGAATCTCCCCGTGTTCCAGGGCCAGCGCCGTCTTGATCAGACCCGCCACGCCGGCCGCCGGGGAGGCGTGCCCGATGTTGCTCTTGACCGAGCCCAGCGCGCAGAAACCCCGGCGCGGCGTCCATCGCCGGAAGGCGGCGATGAGCGCTCCCACCT
>JACCSE010000446.1 GCA_013813145.1 Gemmatimonadales bacterium | reverse complement strand
CTCCCACCCCCTCCGGCCCCGCGAGCACCGAGGGGGCCCGGAGCCCGAAGATCGTCCACTTGCCCGAGGCGAACTTGGCTGAGGCGATGCCCAGCACCGCGCCGGCCGCGACGTCGCTCAACCAGTGGCGATCGTCGTTGATGCGGCTCCAGCCCACCGCGCCGGCCATGGTGTACAGCCCGACGCTTGCCCAAGGTCGGTTGATATCGTCGGCCAGAGACGTGGCGAGCGCGAAGGCCATCGCGGTGTGGCCCGACGGCATCGCCGGTTCGTCCTGCAGAAGGTCGTCGGGCCGGCCCCGGCCCATCAGATACTTCCCGCCGTAGACCGCGGCACCGTGAGCGCCAGAGAGCTGGCGGCCCGCGCCCCCGCCCGGGTGATCCGCGAGTCGCCGCTCACCAATCCCGCGCCCAGCAGACCCAACGTCACCGTGGCGTACACCTCCGGCTGGCCCATCCGCCGCACCACCGACGCGGCCCCGTCGCCGGCCGCCCCCCGGTTCCCTTGGCTGAACCCCCGCACCGGGCTATCCAGCAGCAGAAGCGCCGACACCCCTCCGGCGGCAAGCGCTCCGTGCCACCACTTGATCGAGATATCCGGGTGGGCTTGTTGGGCCTGCACCGGAGCGGTCAGCGCTGCGCCGAAGCACAGGGCGAGACAGAGACCGGTGGAGCGCCGGCGGCAGGGGGAGGTGGTGGGCTGCATGGATTCCCTTCCGAAATTACCTTCGGGCGTGGCCTGACCCACTCGATCCCAGAGGGTGTGATGACGCGTCGATTCGGAGTGATGCTGGCGGTGGTGCTGCTCCTGTCCTGCCGGAGCTACGATTACTACCCGCGGGTATCCGACGGGGATGGTCTGGTTCCGGGCGATCAGTTCGCCCGCTACGGCCACGAACAGGCCCAGGCAGTCTCGATCGGCCGCCGGCTCGGTCAAACCCGCGAGGAAGGGATCGAGGCCGCGGTGGCCTACGCCCGGAGCCTCCCCGGTATCGTGGACGTGGTCGCCGACACCGCGGGTAACTGGCTCACGCTCAGCTTCCGGAGCGGCTGGCGCACGGCCGTTACCCCGCTGGCCGACGGTGAACCCGCCGACGACACGCCCAACCTGCCCGCCGCGGCGAACCCTCCCCCGGCTCGTTGACCGGCCCAGCAATATAGCCCCGCTCCCCGTGACCGTCTGCTGTCAGGTGAGCACCGCCCTCCCCGACCGGGCGCTCGCCGACCGGGTGGCCGCCGAGCTCGTCGGCGAGCGGCTCGCCGCCTGTGCCCAGGTGGTCGGGCCGGTGACGAGCACGTATCGCTGGGAAGGCCGAGTGGAAACCGCTGAGGAGTGGTACTGCCATCTCAAGACCACGGAGGACCGGCTGCCAGCGCTCGAGGCGCGGATCCGGGAGCTTCATCCGTACGAGGTCCCCGAGATCATCGCGGTGACGATCGCGGCGGGAAGTCCGGCATACCTGCGGTGGATTCGGGAGTCGGTGGAGAGATTCCGGTGAACCGCTCCAGAAAATCGGCGATCTCCGGCAACGGGAGAACGTGACCGACGCCCCCGCTCCGCCAGGCGGCTCGGGGCATTCCGTAAACCACGCAGCTCTCCTCGCTTTCGGCGATGGTGACTCCGCCGCCGGCCCGGAGCGCCACCATCCCCTCCGCGCCGTCCTCACCCATCCCGGTCAGCAGGATCCCCAGCACTCTCCCCGGACGCGCGCGTGCCGCCGCCTTCATCGTGAGGTCGATGCTCGGGATGTGCTTCGCGTCCGCCGGTTCCTCCGACAGCACCACGGCGAGATTGGCCGTGACTCTGAGATGGCGACCCGCCGGCGCGATCCGCACCTGGCCCGGAAGCAGCTTCTCGCCTTCCGTGGCCTCGGCCACCTGAAGCCGGCAGAGCGCATCGAGCCGCTGGGCGAACGGGAGGGTGAATCCGGCCGGCATGTGCTGCACCACCAGTATCGGCAACGGGAACGTGGCGGGGATCCGCTCCAGGATCCGCTGCAGCGCCGCCGGACCGCCGGTCGAGGCGCCGATGATGCACAGCTCGCAATGCGCGGCGGCGTCCCGGCCCAGGCCGCTCGCCCGCGGCGCCGGCACCCGCGGCCCCGTCGCCCGGGCAGGCCCGACGGAGACCACGATCTTCTCCAGCACTTCCCGCCGGAGCGTCTCCAGGTCCATCAGGTTGAACGCGGACTTGTCTATGAATTCCACCGCCCCGGCGGCCAGCGCCTCGACCGTGGCCTCGGCGCCGCGCCGGGTATGCACCGAGAGCATGATGACCTTGAGCCCGGGCTTCCAGCGCAACAGTCCACGCAGCACCTGGATTCCGTCCAGCCCCGGCATCGCGACGTCCAGCGTCACCAGGTCGGGGTCCAGCCGCGGGATTCGCTCCAGCGCATCGAGGCCATTCGCGGCCTCGCCCACCACCTGGTAACCCGGCTGTGCGTCCAGAATCCGGGCGAGTGCACGGCGGACGAACGCGCTGTCGTCCACCACGAAGACGCGCACCATCAGTCGGAGAGTCTCTTCCGGTAGACGACCCCGGTGCCGAACGACACCGGGAGGAGCTCGGTGGCTCGGTCCAGCAGCGACTCCGAGTGGCCCAGCAGGAGATAGCCCCCGGGCGCGAGCGACCGGGCGAAGAGACCGATCACCCCGTCGAAGGCCTCCTCGCCGAAGTAGATCAGCATGTTGCGGCAGAAGATCGCGTCGTAGCTTCCCCATCCGAAGGAGCCGTTCGGCGCGAGGAGGTTGGCCTCGAAGAACCGCACACCCGTCCGGTAGCGCTCCCGCAGCTCGAACCTCCCACCGCTTTCCCGGAAATAGCGCCGCCGCGCCTCCCCGTCACAAGCCCGAAGCGAGCCGGCATCGTACAGCCCCCGCCGCGCCTGAGCCACGCGCTCGGGGTTGAGATCGCAGGCGTCGATCTCCCACCGCACGCCGGCCAGCTCCAGGCCGCCGTTCTGAAGCGCGATGACGATGGAGTACGGCTCCTCGCCGGAGGAGCAGGCCGCCGAGAGGATTCTCAACGGCCGGGTGCGGAGGGCGGACCGGAGGTCGGGAACGATCCGGCGCACCAGGATGTCGAAGTGGTGCGCCTCGCGGAAGAAGTAGGTCTCGTTGTTGGTGATGAGCGGGGTGAGCCGGCCGAGCTCGGCGTCACCCTCCGGATGGAAGCGAAGAAACCGGTAATAGTCGCTCAGCGACCCGAGGTGGAGCTCACGCAGGCGCGGCTCGAGTCGCGACTCGAGGATCTCGCAGCGTACGCCATCGAAGGTCAGACCGAAGCGATCCTGGATCAGGTCGGTGAGCAGCTTCCACTCCGCCGCCTGGAACCGGGTCATGCCGGAATCGCGACCGAGGGCAGCGCGTCGAGCGCCTTGCGCGCCGTCCGGGCCACCACCGGCTCGACGTCGCGCACCAGGGTGAGGAGCGGCGGGCGGCAGGCGGGCAGCCCCAGCAGGCCGAGCCCGCGGGCCGCCTCGTTGCGGACATTCCAGTCGGCGTCCTCCGCCAGCGTGAGGAGCAGCGGGAGCTGCGCCGGATCGGCCAGCTCCGCCAGCCCACCGGTGGCGATCCGCCGGAGCTCGGCCTCGGGCTCCTCCAGCCGGGCCCGGAGAAACTCGGCCAGGTCCCGCGGCGCGATGCGGATAAGCGCCGAGACGATCTCCAGCCGCTCGTGCGGACCGCACTCCGGGTAGAGCGCGCGGAGCTTCCCGGCGGCGCCTTCCGCCCGAAGGTGGCCCAGGGCCCGGATGACGTGATACCGGAGCGAGTCCCCCGCGCTCAGCAGCGCCGACAGCGTCACCGCCGTGCGTTCGCCGCCCCGGCGGACCAGGAGCTCGAGCGCCTCGAGCTGAACCGGCCGGCTCCGGTCGGCCAGGGCTCGGACCAGAGTCACGTCGGCGCGCGAGCCGCCGATCTGCGCCACGGCTCGAAGCGCCGCGCGTCGAAGCGCCGTCGAACGGCTGCCGGCCAACTCCAGGATGCGGGCCTCGAACGCGGCGTGCGGGCGCAGGCCGAGCACCTCCAGCGCGCGGATGGTGACCTCCTCGGCCGCTCCCGGCGCCAGGCAGGGCTCCAGTTCCCCGAGCGCAGCCGGAGGAAGCAGGGCGAGCCCCTGCACCGCCGCCGCCCGCTCGATCGGCTCGCCCGACCGGAGCCGTTCGGCGAGGAGCGGCGCCACCGCCTCGGCACCGGTCGAGCCCAGGGCGCGACAGGCCGCGGCCCGCACCGGTGCCTCCGGATCGCCGAGCAGGTTGACGAGCGTGGGCAGATCGTCGGGTCCGAAGCCAGCGGCGAGCAGCGCTCCCCGGCGTATCCGGGCGTCCGCGTCGCCGAGCAGCCGGTCGAGCGATCCTCGGAGCGCGTCGGGGTGCCGCCGAAACAGCGCCTCGGCCCAGGGCGCTCCTTCCGGGTCGGCGATCCGGTGCAGGACCAGCGGCAGCAGTGCTTCGAGCCCGGCCACCACGGTGAGGGCCGCCGCGGCACGGAGCAGGTCCCCCGACGCTGCCGTGCCGTTCAGCACCTGCTCCAGGTACGGCAGCAGAGCGTCGCCGTGCCCCAGCGCCAGCTCATCGCGCAGCCGCGCGGCGGCAGGGGCCGGGTCGGGATGGAGGTCGATGACCACGCCTACCGCGAGCAGCAGGGCGTCGAGCAGCGAGCGCTCCCGTACGATGACCAGGCACGCGAGCAGCGGCTCCAGCGACTCGGGGGCGGCGAGCCGCTGGAGCGACTCGAGCGCAGGCTCGGCGACCACCGAGTCGGGCACCAGTTCCACCAGAGGGCCAACCGCCCGGGGGTCGCCGATCGCGCCCAGGGCGTCGATTGCCGCGAGCTGGAGCCAGAGCTCTCCGCGGAGCAGGCCGAGAAGCGCTGGGACCGCCTCCCGGCTGCGGAGCTGTCCCAGCGCCTCGATGGCCGACTGAGCCACGTTGAGGTTGGGGTGGCGGAGCAGTGGCAGGATGGCGGCGGTCGGGGCCGGGTCGCCGATCCGCGCCAGGACCTGGAGCGCGAACATGGCGACGTCCAG
Source organism: Gemmatimonadales bacterium (assembly GCA_013813145.1). Lineage (GTDB taxonomy): Bacteria > Gemmatimonadota > Gemmatimonadetes > Gemmatimonadales > GWC2-71-9 > CAVVWJ01. Next base: position 3,575 of record JACCSE010000446.1, on the reverse strand, counting down.
GTTCTCGAGCCCGAGCATCGACTGGAGTTGAGGAAGGGCATAGGGCCCCTGCCGCTCCAGCGCGGCGATCGCGCCGTTTCGCCGTGCGGCGTTGGTATCGTCGGCCACGAGTTCGCCGAGCACCGCCGGCTCAACGTAGCGGGCGGCCAGCCGGATGGCGCGCTCCCGCACCGCCGGGGCCGCCTCCTCGAGCGCCGCCAGGATCGCCGGCTGCCGCTCCTCGCCTTCGGGCAGGGCGTCCAAGGCGGCGATGCGAATGGCAACCGACGGCCGCTCGCTGGTTGGGGACATGGCGTTCTCCCTTAGATCTGGAACTGCTCGACCCGCTGGCGGAGCGACTCCGACTCACCGGCCAGGCTCTTGGCCGCCGCATTCATCTGCTCCACCGCCACGAGATTCTGGCGGGACACGAGCGCGATCGACTCGACCGCCTTCACCACCATCTCGCCACCCCGCTTCTGCTCGCCCACGGCTTCCGCCATCTGATGGGTGAGGTGGTTCATCTTCTGGGCGGCCTGACTGATCTCCCCGGCGCCGCAGGCGTTCTCCCTGACCGACCCGGCGATCTGCCGGGTGAGCGTCGCCATCCGGCCTACCGTCTCCAGTACCTCGCGGGCGTCCTCCGCCTGCGAGTCGGTGGCGCGCGCCGCCTCGGCCACCAGCCCCGAAGTCTTGCCGATCGAGTCGACGATGCCCGCGAGCACGTGTTCCATCAGGGCGACCGCGTGCCGGGTATCCTTCTGCACCGACTCGATCACCGCCCCGATCTCTCCGGTGGCCTGCACCGAGCGCTCGGCCAGGCGGCGGACCTCGTCGGCGACCACCGCGAATCCCTTACCGGCATCGCCCGCCCGGGCGGCCTCGATGGCGGCGTTGAGCGCGAGCAGGTTGGTCTGATCGGCGATCCCCTCGATCACCTTGACGATCTTGCCGATTTCCTCGGAGCGCTCGCCGATCGAGTTGATCGACTCCTGGAGCCGCGCTCCATTCTGCCGACTCTCACACACCGACTGCCGGCTGACCTCGTCCACCTTGTGCACTCGTCCGGCGATCGCGCCGACGTTTTCGATCATCGTGCCGAGGGTCGCCGTGGCCTCGTCCACCGAGCGGAGCAGCACCTCGCCGTTCTGTGCCGTCTGACCGAGCGTGGCGCTCATCTGCTGGATCGAGGCCGAGGTCTGGTCCACGTTGGCCGCCAGCGCCTCGGCGCTCTTGGCCAGGTGCTGCATCTGCGAGGCGATCTCGACCATGGTGGAGGACGTTTCCTCGGTGCTGCTCGACTGGGTTTCGGCTCCCCTCGCCATCTGGGCGGAGGACGCGGCGATCTCCTCGGCCGAGGTCGCCACCGCACGGGAGGACACCGTGATCTGGGTGACCGTCTGGCGAAGGTTCTTCACCATCTGCCGCATCGAATGCTCCAGCCACCCGACCTCGTCGCGCGACTGGCTCTTGATGTCGGCCGTGAGATCGCCCTTGGAGACTTGCTCCGCCAGAATGCCGAGACGGGTGAGCGGATCGGCGATGAGTCGCGATAGCACCAGCGCCGTTACCAGTCCGACCGCGAGCGTCAGCAGCAGCGTGACCAGGATCGTCAGTCGCGAGTCGTGGAACAATTGATCGGCGGTGCCGGCCGACAATTCCCCCTGTCCGATCCGGGCGGCAAGGACGTTCATGCGATCGAGACTCCGCAAGGCCAACCAGCCCAGCACGGCGGCGAGCGCCAGCACGCCGGAGAATCCGGTGAGGATCTTCCGCCGGATGGTCCAGTCCTTGACGGTCTGCTCCAGTCGACCTGCCATGATTCTCCCCGTGGTTATGTGCGGCCGCGGCGCGGCGGACTATTCCGGTGCCTGGAGCGCCTTCTCCAGCTCGAGCAGGAAGACGAGCCGGGAGCTCGACTGCGCCACCCCGCTGATCCAATCGCTCCCGGGCGACACGACTTCAGCCGGCGGGGGCGTCACGCTCTCCAGCGGGATCTTGGTTACCTGGAGCACCGCGTCGACCAGGATGCCGAGCACCCGATCGTGAACCTCGACGACCACGATGCGGGAACGTCCGGTGACGGCACCCGGCTCCAGCCCGAGCCGGGTGCGGATCTCTACCACCGGGAGGATCCGCCCGCGTAGGTTCGTCACCCCGCGCACGTGCGCGGGCGCGTGAGGAACCCGGGTGATCTCCGTCACGCGAATCACTTCGCGCACCTGTCCGACCGGCACCCCGTACGCCTCCCGGTCGAGCGCGAAGGTGAGGAGATGAAGCTCGCGCCCCAAGCCGCCGCCGCTCATGCCGGAACCTCCCGCTCCAGGATTCGCGCCGCGTCCAGAATGCAGGCCACCCTGCCGTCGCCGAGGATCGTCGTGCCCGACACCACCTGCGGTCGGCCAAGCGTTCGATCGAGCCCCTTTACCACCACGTCCTGGTGGCCCACCAGCCGGTCGACCAGCACGCCCCGCCGCTTGCCGCCGGCGCTGATGACGATGAAGAAACGCCGCGCCGCCGCCGGCCGGCCACTGGTGCCGAGCAGCGCCCCACCATCGGACACCTGGATCAGATCGCCGCGCCAGAGGGTGACGCCCTGGCGATTGATCTGGTGCATGGCCTCGGGCTCTGCCCGGACCGTTTCAGCGACTTGTGAGATCGGCACCGCGTAGCGCTCACGGTCCACCTCGACGATGAGCGAGCGGACCACCGCGAGCGTGAGCGGCAGGTCGAGCACGAAGGTGACGCCCCGACCCGGCCGGCTCTCGACCTCGATCGTGCCGCCGAGCCCGCGGATCGAGCCGGCCACGACGTCGAGGCCCACGCCCCGGCCGGCGAGCCCGGAGACTTCAGTGGCGGTGGAGAAGCCGGGCAGGAAGATGAGCGCCCGGATCCGAGCCGGATCGGCGGAGCGCACATCGAGCCCGAGCGATTCCGCCTTGGCCAGGACCTTTGCCTCGTCGAGCCCGCGCCCGTCATCCGTGAGACGGATGAGGACCCGTCCCGACTGCGACGCGGCCGACAGCTCCAGCACCCCTTCTTCCGGCTTGCCGGCCTGCACGCGCTCGCCCGCGTCCTCGATCCCGTGGACCACCGCATTGCTCAGGAGATGGAGCAGCGGCTCCCCCAGCCGGTCGAGCACCGCCTTGTCCAGCGAGGTCTCCCCACCGGAGACGACGAGGCGCACCCGCTTCCGCTGACCGTGGGCGAGGTCTCTCACCTGGCGGGGAAAGCGGCCGAAGACGGTGGAGATCGGAAGCAGGCGGGTGCCCATGACCGCCGCCTCCAGCCGCTTCATCGTCTTCTCCAGGGCCACGATCGCACGGTCGAGATCGCCGAGCTCCTCCCCGGCTCCGCCGCGCCGGGCGACTCGCCGGAAGGCATCGACCAGCGCGGAATGCTCGATCAGTCCTTCGCCAAGCACCTCGAGCAACGCGTCGAGCTGGCGGAAATCGACCCGTACGACGCCGGCCGCTACCTCGGGTGCGGGCTCGGTCGTGCTTCGCCGGTCGCCCCCCCGGCGGCCGAGCGGCGCGGGCGGTGCCGTCCTCCGCGCCTCGAACCCGCGAACTTGCGCGATGAACTCGGCCGTGCGG
>JACCSE010000430.1 GCA_013813145.1 Gemmatimonadales bacterium | reverse complement strand
TCACCTTCCAGAAGGTAGTGACCTCGTCGGCGCCGAGGATCATGGCCGCCTCCTCCAGCGTTCCGTCCATTCCCTCCAGTCGCGCCAGCACCACGATGACCACGAACGACAGGCTGAACGCCACGTGGGCGATAGTGATCGTGGTGAGGCCGAGCGGGATTTCGAGCAGGGCGAAGAGAATCAGCAGCGAGATCCCGACCACGATCTCCGGCGTCACGATGGGGACGTAGAGGAAGCCCTCGAACAACCTTCGACCCCGGAACCGGTGCCGGGCGAGCGCCAGGGCGATCAGCGTGCCCAGGACCGCCGCGATCACGGTCGAGAGCACGCCCACGATGAGGCTCGCCCTCAGTCCCCGGGCAATGTCGGGCCGTTCCAGCAGCCGCTGGTACCAGCCCAGGGTGAAGCCCTGCCAATCCACCGAGAACTTGGAATCATTGAAGGAGAACGCCACCAGCACCAGGATCGGGAGGTGCAGGAACAGGTACACGGCCACGGTGACGCCGAGTATCCAGCGCGGGGTCCGGGCGATCATGCCAGGCCCGCGCCGCCGGGAGAGCGATCCTTGACCCGCAGGTAAACCAGCACTGCCGCGAGGACCAGCGCCATGAGGATAAACGACGCTGCCGAGCCGAAGGGCCAGTTGCGGGCGGCGGAAAACTGATTCTGGACCAGGTTGCCGACCATGAGCTGCTTCGCGCCGCCCAGCAGGTCGGCGGTGAGGAAGGAGCCGAGCGCCGGGATGAAGACGAGGAGACAGCCGGCGACGACACCGGGCATGGAGAGCGGCAGCGTGATCCGGCGGAATCGTTCCAGCGGCCGAGCGCCCAGCACTTCCGCCGCTTCCAACAGGGAGAGGTCGAGCTTCTCGAGCGAGGCGTAGATCGGCAGAATCATGAACGGCAGGAAGCCGTACACCAGCCCAGCCATGACCGCGAACGGAGTGTACAACATGGTGATAGGATCCCGGATCAGACCCAGATCGAGCAACCAGGTGTTGATCAGCCCGGTGTCGCGCAAGAGGAAGATCATGGCGAACGTGCGGACCAGGAAGCTGGTCCAGAACGGGAGGACCACGAGGAAGAGCAGCAGGTTCTTCCTCCGGCCCCCCCGGGCGATGACGTAGGCCACCGGATAGCCGAGCAGCAGGCAGACGCCGGTGCAGGCGATCGACCAGACGAAGGTGCGCCGGAGGATGTCGAGGTAGAGCGGGTCGAGGAAGCGGCGGTAGTGCTCCAGGGTGAAGCCGCGGTCGACGCCGCCGTAGATGCCCCGGGGCATCAGGCTGTAGGCCAGCATGAAGAGCATGGGGACGAGGAAGAAAGCCACCAGCCAGAACCCGCCGGGCGCGAGCAGGCTCCAGGCCTGCACGCCGGGCCGCGGGTGCAACCAGGCGAGGGTGCGCTCGCGCAGCGCGCGCACTACTGCCCGTCCTCCAGGATCTGGCAGTCTTCGGGGAGCCATGCGACCGCCGCCGCGTCGCCCCGCTTCCAGCGGAGCGGCTTGATGAGCTGGCCCTCGTTCCGGACGGCGACGGTGACGGTGCCGACGTGCGGCACGAGGACGAGCACGTGCATGGTCTCGCCCAGGTAGATCACGTCCTGGATGGTGCCGGCGACGGCGTTCTCACCGGGTGGCACGTCCTCCGGGGCCCAGACGTCCATCCACTCCGGGCGCACGGCGATACGGGCCGGCTTCCCGGGCTGAAGCCGAGGATGATCCGGGATCCGGGCGCTCCCGCCATAGGGCCATTCGAGCTCCCAGTGCGGTCCCTGCCGCCGAGCCTGTCCCTCGAAGAAGTTCGACTCGCCGATGAACTTCGCCACGAACGCGGTGCGGGGGTTCTCGTAGATCTCGGCGGGCGTGCCGAGCTGAGCCACTCTGGCGTTGTCCATGACCGCGATCCGGTCGGACATCGTGAGCGCCTCTTCCTGGTCGTGGGTGACGTAGACGAAGGTGGTGCCGAGCTCCTTGTTGAGCGCCTTGAGCTCGAGCTGCATCTCCTTGCGGAGCTTGAGGTCGATGGCGCCGAGCGGCTCGTCGAGCAGCAGGATGGCCGGCTCCAGGATCAGCGCCCGGGCCAGCGCCACCCGCTGGCGTTGGCCTCCGGACAGTTGGCCCGGCATCCGCCGCGAGAACAGGCTGGGCTCGAGGCGGACCATGTCGAGGGCGCGCCGGACCCGCTCGGCGATCTCGGGTCGGGGCGTCTTCCGCTGCTCCAGGCCGAAGGCGACGTTGCGCTCTACCGACAGGTGGGGAAAGAGGGCGTAGTTCTGGAACACCATCGCCACATGCCGCTCGTACGGGCGCTTCTTGTTCACCACCTGGCCCAGCAGCCGCACTTCGCCGCCGTCCTCATCCGGCTGCTCGAAGCCGGCCAGCAGCCGGAGCGTAGTCGTCTTGCCGCAGCCCGATGGACCCAGCATGGAGAAGAACTCGCCCCGGTAGATCTCGAAGGAGATGTCGTGCACCGCCTTCACCTCTCCGAAACTCTTGGAGACGCGGGAGAGCTGAACGACGGGAGTGTTGTTGGGGGACTCGGCGGCGGCCACGCGGACTAACCGCTCTGTCCAGACTCGCCGGTCACCACCTCGAGCGCGGCCTCGACGGCGTCGAGCCCTTCGTCGAGCAACGCATCGTCCGCCACCAGCGGCGCGAGCACCCGGACGACGTTGCCGTAGGTGCCGGCGCTGAGGAGCAGGACCCCGCGTTCCAGGGCGGCGGACAAGAGCCGGCCGGTCAGCGCCTTGTCCGGCGCTCGACTCTCCCGATCGGTCACCAGCTCGAGCCCGATCATCGCGCCGAGCCCCCGCACGTCGCCCACTGAGGGGTGGCGCGATGCCCAGCTGCAGAAGCGGGCTCGGATCCGATCGCCCGCCAGTTGGGCCCGCTCCGGGATGCGCTCCGCCTCCATTGCGTCGAGCACCGCGAGCGCGGCGGCGCAGGCCAGCGGGTTGCCGCCGTAGGTGCCGCCAAGCCCGCCGGCCTGGGCCGCCTCCATGACCTCCGCCCGCCCAGTGACGGCGGCCAGCGGGAGGCCGCCGGCCAGCGACTTGGCGGTGACGATGAGATCGGGGGTCAGCCCGTAGTGCTCGCAGGCGAAGAGCCGGCCCGTCCGGCCGAAGCCGGTTTGGATCTCGTCGG
>JACCSE010000418.1 GCA_013813145.1 Gemmatimonadales bacterium | reverse complement strand
CCCCTGCCCGGCTGCCGCTGCCAAACGTGATGAAAAACTTGGCCCCCCGGTCCACCTCCGACTCCGCCCACACCCTTCCCCCGTGCTTCTGCGCGATGCGCTGAACCAGGGCCAGACCGGCGCCGTTGCCCTCGAACTCATCGGTCCGGTGGAGCCGCTGGAAGACGCCGAAAAGCTTGCCGGCGTAAGCCATCTTGAAGCCCGCGCCGTTGTCCTCCACCGCGATGCCGGTCTGGCCGTCGCTCTCGACGCTCCGAATCCGTATCACCGCGCGCTCGCGATGGCCGGTGAACTTGAGGGCATTGCCGAGCAGGTGTTGCAGGGCCATCCTGGCGAGCGACGCGTCGCAGTCGAGCACCGGGAGCGAATCGATCTGCCAGTCCACCAGCCGGCCCTCCTGCTGCGGCTGGAGCTGGCTCACGACGTCCTCGACCAGGGTGTCGAAGCTCACGTCGCGGCGGAGGAGATCCTGCCGGCCGACCCGGCTCAGCATGACCAGGTCGTCGAGCATGCCCGCCATCCGGTCGCCGCCTTCCCGGATCCGTTCGGCGTAGTGGCGGACCGCGGGGTCCATCCTCGGTCCGCAGTCCTCCAGCAGCAACTGGGCGAAGCCGCCGATGTGCCGCACCGGCGTCCGCAGATCGTGGGAGACCGAGTAGAGCAGCGTCTCCAGATCCGCCGTGGCCGCCCGCAGGGCCGATCCCCGCTCGGCCACCCGGCGCTCCAGCTCGGCGGTGCGCCGCGCCAGCTCCTCCCGGAGCTTGGCGTGCTGGATCGCCACCGCCAGCGGGGTCGCGATCTCGAGCGCGATGTCCCGGTGCTCCCCGTCGAACGCGCCCGGCGCCGAGGCGGCGAGGTTGACCTCGCCGATCGCCTCGCCCTCCACCAGAAGCGGCACCGAGAGCAGGCTTCGCATCCCCTGCTCCAGCAGTTGGCGGAAGACCGGCGGCGGATCCTCCAACTTGCCGAGGTCTTCGTGATACCGCACCGTGCCGCGGCGCAGGACCTCGCCCGGCGAGAGGGAGTCGAGAGGGATGGGGGTCGCGCCGAGGGCCAGGCCGCCGGCGTATCCGGCGAGGAGCTGGGCCTCGCGGCGCTGGAAGTCGAACAGCATCACGGTGCAGCGCTGGCAGGGCACCATCCGGCGAAGGCGGCCCAGGGCGGCGCGGCCGATCTCGGCCGGGGAGCGCGCGGCGAGGATGGCCTGATCCATGTCGTGCAGCATCGTCAGCCGCTCGGCCACGCGGTGCAGGCGTTCCTCGGCGTGCTTCCGCTCGGTGATGTCGGTGACCATGCCGACGGTGCCGGCGACCGCCCCGTCGCGCCCCGCGATCGGGCTCGCCGACACCAGTCCCCACAGCTCCCCGCCGTCCTTCCGGCGGAAGCGGAGGTCGTGGCTCGGCCCTCCCGCGACCGGGCGGGCCAGGGTGCGCTGGGCGGCGGCGCGGGAGCCCGCTTCGATGAAATCGTAGACCGGCCGGCCGAGGAGCGCTCCGTTGCCGTAGCCCAGCAGCTCGGCCATGCGCGGGTTGACGTAGGTGATCAGGCCGCGGTCATCCGCCACCCAGATCCCTTCCTGGGCGACGTCCACCAGCTGCTTGAAGCGCTGCTCGCTCTCCTGAAGCGCCTGGGTCCGCTCCTCCAGTCGCGCCTGGCGGCTTTCGAACGCCCCGGCGTGCCCCAGTGCCGCGCCCATCAGCCCGCCGAGCAGCCGGAGCGCCTTGGCGTCCCGGTCGGTGAAGGCGTGGGGCGTGGTGGAGACCACCTTGAGCACGCCGAGCGTGCGCTGCTCGTCCCTGAGGGGCACCGCCAGGAGCGAGCGAACCCCGAGCTTTCGGTAGAGATCGTGCCCTACCCGTGGGTCGGTGTCGAGGTCGTCCGACCGCTGGAGCTCGCCGCTCCGGACGCAGATACCCGACAGGCTGTTCTCGATCCGGAGCCGGGGCGCCTCGGTGCCGAGGTGCACCTGGGGGACCAGCTCGTCGCCTTCGATTGCCTCGATGACGGCACCGGTGGCGCCGGTGAGGCGCATGCTCCGGTCGGCGATCACGTGGCGCACCGTCGCCGAATCGAGTCCCGCCGCGGCGACCGCGCGCTGAACCTCGATCACCGCCTGGAAGAGCTCGGTGTCGAGCTGCATCGCCTCTTCGCCCAGCTTCCGCTCGGTGATGTCGAACTCGGTGCCGAGAAACCCGATCTGCCGTCCCGATTCGTCGCGAAGCGGCTCCCAGGTGCTGGAGGACCAGCGTACCTGACCCCCCCGGCTCACCACCCGGTACTCCTGGTCGCGGAGGGAGCCCCCCTGGGCCAACCGGTCCCACTCCGCCACCAGGGCGGGCCGGTCGTCGGGGTGGATGTACTGGAGGAACTCCTGGTCCCGGAGGTCCTCGAGCGGATATCCGGTGAGGCGCTCGAAGGCGGGGTTGGCGAGGACGAGCTGGTACTGCATGTCGTAGGCGATCACGCCTTCCCGCATCCGGGCGGTGATCGTCTGGAGGTGGCCCCGGGCGTCGGTGGCGGCCCGTTCGGCCCGGCGGCGGCCGCGGAGCTGCGGCAGCACCGCCGCCGCGAGGCCGATCGCGAGCAGAGCCAGCACGGCGATGGCCGCCGCCAGGCTCTGGGGCGTAAAGCGCTCTAGGAAATCGGCCGGGATAGGGGACAAGGTGCGACCTTGGGGGCGGGATGTGCCCCGAAGATACAGCCGTCAGGGATCGCGGTCGAGGATCTCCCGGATCTTGGCGGTCAGCACCCCGGGGGTAAACGGCTTGGGCAGCAGCTCGACGCCCTGGGTAAGCTGCCCCTGCCGGGCGATCGCCTCGTCGGAATAGCCGGAGACGTACAGCACCCGCATGTCGGGCCGGAGCGGGAGGATACGCTCCACCAGCTCGCGGCCGCTCATCCGGGGCATGACGACGTCGGTCAGCATGAGATGGATGGCTCCGTCGTACGCGGCGGCGGCCCGGAGCGCCTCGAGCCCGTCGGCCGCCTGGAGCACCTCGTAGCCGTTCCGGACCAGGATCTCGCGGGTGAGGTTCCGGACCAGTTGCTCGTCCTCGACCAGGAGGATGGTTTCGGACGCCCCGCGCACGGGCGGGGTGGGCACCGCGCGGGCCAAAGGCTCGCCGCCGTCCTGGCCGGCCGGGAGGTAGATGGTGAAGACGCTGCCCGCCCCCTCGGCGCTGGTCACGAAGACGTGCCCACCCACCTGCCGCACGATACCGTAGACGGTCGCGAGACCCAGCCCGGTGCCCTTTCCCTGCTCCTTGGTGGTGAAGAACGGCTCGAAGATCCGCTCCTGCACCTCGTGCGACATGCCGCTCCCGGTGTCCCGCACCGTCAGGGTAACGTAGGCCCCGGGCTCGAGCCGGCCCCACCGGGCGGAGGGAACCTCGCCCACCTCGGCGTTGGCGGTACTGATGGTGAGCCGCCCGCCCGCCGGCATCGCGTCGCGCGAGTTGACCGCCAGGTTGAGGAGCACCTGCTCCATCTGTCCGGGATCGGCCCGGGTCAGCCGGAGATCGCCGGCGAGCTCGGTGCGCAGTTCGATGTCCTCCCCGATCAGCCGCCGGAGAATCCGGTCCACCGCGGTCACCACCTCGTTAAGGCTCACCGACCGGAGCTGGAGCAGCTGGCGCCGGCTGAACGCGAGGAGCTGGTTGGTCAGCTCTGCCGCGCGGGTACCGGCCTGGCGGATCTGCTCCAGGTCCTCCCGCATGGGGGCGCCGGCCGGCAGCTCGCCCAGCAGCATCTCGCTGTAGCTCAGGATCGCGGTGAGGAGATTGTTGAAGTCGTGCGCGATGCCGCCGGCGAGACGGCCCACCGCTTCCATCTTCTGCGCCTGCCGCAGCTCCTCCTGCGACTGGCGCAGCTCCTCTTCGGCGCGGCGCCGGCCGGTGATGTCGGTGTAGATGGCGACGAGCCCGTTGGTCTTCCCCTCCGCATCCTGGAGCGGCGCGGTCGAGATGCTCACGTCGAGCAGGGTGCCGTCCCGGCGCAGGCGCCGGGTCTCGAAACCGGTAAACGGGTTGCCGCTGGCGACCCGGGCCCGGAGCCCGTCGAACTCCTCCTGCTTATCGCTGGGGATGTTGAGCAACCGGCGGCCGATGGTCTGTTCGGCGGTCCAGCCGAAGACGGTCTCCGCCGCCGGATTCCAGCTCACCACCTCGCCGGTCGCCCTGATGCCGACGATCGGGAGCGGCGACGCCTGCACCAGCGCCGCGAGCTGATTGCGCGCGGCCCGCACCGCCTCCTCCCCCGCCTTCCGCTCGGTGATGTCCCGCTGGGTGCCCCAGATGCAGGTGAGCCGCCCGTTCTCCACCACGCCGACGAGATTGTTGAGGAAGCAGCGCGGCTGCCCCTGCCGGTCCAGCTCGTACGACTCCAGGTCGGAAGCGCGGTATCCGCCCCGGACGAAAGCGCGGAAGAACCCCAGGCTCCGCGGGTCGGCGAGGTCGAAGCTGTCGCACAGCCGGGTTCCCACCAGTTGAGCGGGCGCGTCGCAGGCATACATGCGGAGCATCGCCTCGTTGCACTCCACCAGGCGGGCACCGGTGGCGCAGCGGCGGACCTGCTCCTCTTCGCCGGCATCGACCGGCAGAGGCGGGTCCACCTCGGCCCGCCAGACTCCGTCGGCGATCTGCTCGAAGAAGAAGCGGTAGTGCTCTCTCATGCCG
>JACCSE010000392.1 GCA_013813145.1 Gemmatimonadales bacterium | reverse complement strand
GGCCACTTCCAGGTAATCGCCATTCCGCAGGAACTGCGCGGCACCGTTGTAGGCGGCGACGCCGGTGTCCTCGAAGATGAGGGCGGCGCGGAGCACGCTGAAGCGGGAGTCGAAGGGGATGCTCGAGAAGTCCACTTCCAGCCCCGGAATAGCGGCGCCGCCGAGGGCGGCTTGGAAGAACTCCCGGTGCACGACCTCATGCCGCTTGAGGTCGCGTAGGATGCCCTCCTCCTCGCTCGTCGCACCCGAGTAGAGATTTGCGATGACTTGGATGTAGAAGGCCGCCTCGAGCTGCTCGAGGGCGTAAGCGAAGTTCAGGATGCCGAAGTCGTTGCCCAGGTTGATCGTCACCCCTCCCCCGGAGCCGGCCGCCGCCGTGCCCGCCTGACTGGGGGCGAGCTCGGTATCGGGTTCAGTCGGGGTTCGGTCACACGCAGCGAGTAGCGCGGTGGCCGCCGCTGTCCCCGACCATTTCAAGAAATTGCGGCGATCGGTCGGGTTGAGCCGCCGCCCGAAGATGGCGCGCTCGCCGCCGTCTGGGACGTGTGAGTTGTCCATATCCACCTCGTGAGATGACGTACCGGGCGGGGCGACAGGAAAACCCGGGCGCTCTGTCGGTCCATGGCCAGGCTCATGGAGCGGCTCGAACGCACGGATGGGAAAAGACCTTCAAAGGGGACACGGCAAGACGTGGCTTGCGGCGGCGAGGATACCTCGGCTGCACGCACAGAATGCCCGACAGTGAGGCAGCACACTCGCGATGCGAGTCCGCATTTCTTCGGGTGCCATGTTAGTGGTGCTCCCTGGCCGAGGACTCCGCGCACGCTTGGCTGAGGATCGTCGTGCGACACGCCGATGGATCCACCATCCTTATTTGTACGATGGTGGAGCGCGACCGGATGTATGCCCCCTGTGCTGCGGAAGGATGGAGGCAACGGCGGCGCCTTCCGCGAGGAGTCCGCGGATCATCTCGAGAAGGATCTCGGCGGGGACAGGTTTCTGCAGGAAGGGTTGGCCTTCGCCTAGGCATTCGAAGCTGTCCCGCGGGTGGCCATCTCGCGCGCTTTCGCCGCGTCGGCTGAAGCGGTCGACCCGCTCGTCCGCGGCAGGAGAACCGTATAGGTCGTGCCCCTTACCCCGTGCACTTTCGACCCCGATGTAGCCGTGACTCTGGCGCCCGATGCCGTGCACCGTCGAGTCGAGCCGGATGGCGCTATGGGAATAGGTGAAGTACGCCGCCTCCAAGTATCCATGGCGGTCCAGCACGGGTACGTGATCGTCCGCCCAGGTTGCGCGGCCGGTAGCCAGCACCTGCGCGAACAGGGGACCCATGAAGTGCCAGATCTCAGGCCAGACCGCCTGCCCCAGGCGCCTGGGGGTGCTAGGTGCGCCGAGCACGGGTCGCCATGCGTCGTTGCAGAGAAGTCGGAGCTCCGATCCCCCCAGAGCCGGATGGGAAAGCGGGAGGTTGGGCAATGCGGACGGCGGTCTTGTGGGGGCAGCACTATCTTTAGTGCTGTTCTCATAGATGGTCGGTCGTAGGCCTTACAAGCCGCTCTCCGTACGCCGCTTCAGCCGCTCGTTTTCGCGCACCGGAGGTCCAGCTCGTTGCCCCTGCAGTCCATTCCCAGTGCCCTCCTCGATGCGTTCCCCGCCGAGGCGGTCGTCCTCGATGCTCAGGGCACCATCGTCGCCTGCAACGCCCGCTGGAAGCAATCGGCCCTCGCGTCCGGCTGGTGGAGCGCCGATGCCGGCCTGGGCTCGAACTACCTGTCGCGCTGCCGGGCGGCGACCGGCCCCGACGCGGGCCGCTACCCGGCCGTCGCGGTGGGTATCGATCGCGTGCTCGCCGGCGATACCGAGCGGTTCGAGCTCGAGTATGCCCTGGCACTCCCGGGCGAGGCTCGGCACTACCGCCTGACGGCGGCATCGCTGGCGGTCAATCAGGCCATCGAGGGCGTGCTCATCCTCCACGAGGACATCTCCGCGACCAGGCGAGCCGAGCAGGCGCTCCTGCGGAGCGAGGAGCGATTCGCCACGCTCGCGAGCGAGGTGCCGGTCGGCATCTTTCAGACGGACCCCGCCGGTGGGTGCCTCTACGTGAATCGGCGCTGGCGCGAGATGACGGGCCTGACGGACCAGGAGGCGATGGGGCATGGGTGGGCCAGCGCCCTCCACCCGGACGATCGTGCCTGGCTCTTCGAGACGTGGAGCCGGCGGGCCCTGACGGCGGAGCCCTTTCTTCTGGAATACCGGTACCGCCATCGGGATGGCCGGGTGCTGTGGGTCGTGGGCAGCGCGACCCCCCTTCGCGACGCCAACGGTACCCTCGCCGGCTACCTCGGCAGCGTCACCGACATTACCGAGCGTCGCTCCGCCGAAGAGGCCCTGCAGGAGGCACATGCCCACCTGCAGGCCCTGTTGGAAGCCTGCCCGCTCGCCATTGTGGAGGTAGATGGCGGCGGACGTGTGGTGAGCTGGAGCCCTGCCGCGGAGCGCCTGTTCGGCTGGCGCTTTGACGAGGTCATCGGGCGGGACCTTCCGGTCGTGCCGGAGGAAAAGCAGGGAGAGTTCGGGTGGCTCCGCGCCCGCGCGTCCACGGCGGACCCGGTCATGGACTTCGAGACGTACCGCCGCCGCCGCGACGGAACCCGGGTCGAGGTCAGCCTCTCGGTCGCGCCGGTCCACGGGACGGCACCCGATTCCGCCCGATATCTCGGGCTCTACACCGACATCACGCCCCGCAAGCGCATCGAGCGCGAGCTGGAGCGATCGCGTGAGCTGCTGCGGGAGGCGCAGAAGATGGAGGCGGTCGGAAGGCTGGCCGGAGGGATCGCCCACGACTTCAACAATCTGCTCACCGCCATTCTGGGATACTGCGAGCTGCTGGGTGACGAGGTGGAGGGACCGGCTGCCGAGATGGTGCAGGAGATCAGGCGCGGGTCCGAGCGAGCCGCCCTGCTCACCGGTCAGCTCCTGGCGTTCAGTCGCAAGCAGATCCTCCAGCCGGTGGTCCTGGATCTGGAGGCGACCGTCCGGGGCCTCGAGCTGATGACTCGACGGCTGCTTGGGGAGCGGCGGAATTTGGTGATGGAGTTCGCCCCGACAGCCATCCACGTCTACGCCGACCGGGGTCAGCTCGAGCAGGTGATCGTCAACCTCGTGATCAATGCGCGCGATGCCATGCCGAACGGCGGCACGCTGATCATCCGGACGGAGAAGAGGACCATCAGCCACGTTGAGGCCGAGCGTCAGGGACTGGCCCGCGCCGGCGAAGCGGCCGCCCTTCTGGTGAGGGACAACGGGGTCGGCATGAGCCCGGAAACCATGGCGCACCTGTTCGAGCCGTTCTTCACGACCAAGCCAGTGGGACAAGGCACCGGGCTGGGCCTCGCCACCGCGGATGGAATCATCCGGCAAAGTGGGGGGATCATTGCGGTGGAGAGCGCGGCCGGGCAGGGGAGCGCTTTCACCGTCCTGCTTCCGCTCGAGCGGCGGGCCGCCACCCGCCTGCCGCCCCAACCGGATCGGGCCTCGAGCCCGGTGGAAGCCGCCATCATCATGATCGTGGACGATGACGCGAGCGTCCGCCGGCCGCTCCAAGCGGCCCTCGAACGCTGGGGGTACACGGTGATCGCGGCTGCCGATGGTGCCGAGGCGCTGCAGTTGATCGAGCGGGCGAGCGTCGCGCCGGATCTTGTCGTAAGCGACGTAGTGATGCCGGAGATGGACGGGGCGGAGCTGGCGGCCGCCCTCCGCCGGTCGCATCCAGAGCTGCCCGTACTGTTCATGTCCGGGTACAACGAGAGCGAGGTGCTTCGCCACGGCGTCGGACAGGGAATCGTGAAGCTGATCCGCAAGCCGTTCGGCCTGGCCGAGCTTAACGAGCAAGTCCGGCAGATCCTGGCAACCGCACACGCCAGCCGCGCCGGCGAGTAGTTCACAAAGCGACGCGGGTGGTTGCCGCGGACTGGCTCAGAGTTCAGCGCCCGAGGGGTTCGTCCCGCACTACCGTCTCACCCTCGAGAGCCATCAGGCGGGCACGAAGCGCCGACACCCGACTTCGCTGGATGCTGGCGTATGCGGCGATGACGACGAGGAGGACTGCGAGAGCCCCGGTGGCGAGCCAGCCGTAGTCCAGGGGGCGATGGACGCCGTGATGCATCAGCAGCACGCCCCCGAACGCCGCCGCCACCGTCCATCCCATCCACATGTTAACGACCGAGGTCCTGGAAGCGGCGCCCGCCGGCTGCGCCGCACCTCGGCGGTCCCCACGCGCGCGGGCCAGAAGCCGGGCGCGGAGGGCAGCGGAATGGGGTGGCGCCCCGACCGGCAGCAGATCGGCGAGGGCGAAGGCGACCGCCCGATACTCCTCGAGGAGTCGAGCACACTCCGGGCAACCCCTGGTGTGGGCCGCGACACTCTGCAGCTCCGCGCTATCGAGAATCTCCAACGCCGCCGCCGGGAGCAGGTCGCGCACTTCGTCGTGACTGGGTCCCGCCGTCACAGGTCCCCGTCGCGAAGGGAGGCCAGCCGCTGCCGAAGCTTCTGTATCGCGAGACGAATACGTGTCTTGACGGTGCCGAGCGGCTGGGCCATCTGGGCCGCGATTTCCGCGTGCGACAGGCCGCCATAGAATGCCATTTCCACCGCCTCCCGCTGTTCACGGGGAAGCCCCTCCAAAGCCGAGGCCAGCACCGAGTAACGCTCTCTCCTCTCCTCCTCCGCGCCGGGGGGCTCCGCTCCCGCGCCGTCGAGCAGGGACCCGTTGGTCGAAAAGGCGGCGGTCCAGTCCGTCCTCCGCCGCCGGGCCCGGAGGCGGTCGATAGCGCGGCACCGGGCGATCATCAGCAACCAGGTGCCGCCGCCGGCCCGCTCCCCATCGTAACGACTTGCCGTCCGCCACGCCTGCCAGAAGGTTTCCTCGACCACGTCCTCGGCCTCGTCCGCATCCCGGAGGATCCAGCAGGCGAGAGTATGAACCCGGTCCGCCCACGCGTCGTACAGGTCGGCGAGGGCGGATTCATCCCCGCCGGCCATGCGGCGCACGAGGGCGCGATCGTGGCTCTCGCTGGCGGCCCGCTGGCCCGCGGCCAAATGTATACTGGGACTGGGCGGAGTCCGCCTTTGGGCGTCTGTCATTCTGGGGGGCGCATACTCCGAATAGGCCGGTGGGCCAGCGTCGCCGAGGAAGTACTCTCCATACAAGATCGGTTTCCCTGGTGGGAACCGCAACGTGGCGGACCGCCCCGAACCGGTGAGGCGGATCACATGGTGAGGAACCTGCTGGAGAGGGTTAGCCGCCGGGTGAGCAGGTCCCTCGCAGCGCGGGGGATGAGGGAGGCGAGCCGGGATGAGGTAGCTGCGCTCGGTGGGGCGGCGACTAGGAGGTCTCTTCCGACCACCCCCGGCCGAAGATCGGCCGCGCCAGCTCGACGATGAAGCGGACCTGGTCGTCAAAACTCATGGTCGTCGTGTCCAGCGGGACTGCGTCGTCGGCCGCGCGAAGCGGCGCCACCCGGCGGGTGGAGTCGGCCTGATCCCGGGCGGCGAGGGCGGCGGCCTCGGCCTCGAGCTGGATTTCGTCGACCTCGTCCCCCCGCTGGTTGATCCGCCGCCCGGCCCGGGCCTCGGGTGAAGCGGTGAGAAAGATCTTGAGGTCGGCATCGGGAAAGACAACGGTACCGATGTCCCGACCGTCCACCACCACGTCGCGCCCGGCACGCACCATCGCCCGGAGCCGGGTGTTCACCCACTCCCGGACCACCGGTACCGCGGAGACCGCCGAGACTTGGGCGGTGACCACGGCGCCCCGGATCTCGGAGCCCACCGGCACCCCTTCCAGGTAGGCACAGAACCCCGCTCCGTCGGGCTGGAGCATCAGACCCCGGTCCTCCGCCCTCCTCAGGATGGTCTCGGGAGCTACCGCGACCAACGGGCTTCCGCCTGCCTTGCCCCGCCGCTCAGCCTCGCGAAGCGCTACCAGCGTGACCCCCCGGTAGAGCGCGCCAGAGTCCAGGTGGGCAAAGCCGAGGGCCTCGGCCACCGCGCGCGCGGTGCTGGACTTGCCCGAGGCCGCCGGGCCGTCGATGGCGATGACACCGCCCTTCATGCGGCCCGCCTTCCGATGGCGCGGAGGGCGGACGGGAAATCCGGGAAGCTCACCGCGGCGCAGACCATGTCGTCGACTCGCACGCGCGCTCCAGGCAGGGTACCGAGGACGGCGAAAGCCATGGCGAGGCGATGATCGGCCGCGGTGCGAACCCGCCCCCGGGGGGGAGCCTCGCCGCCGGTGACGAAGAGATCGTCGCCCGAGACTTCGGCCGTGGCGCCCACTGCCCGGAGGTTGGCGGCGACCAGGCCCAGGCGATCGCTCTCCTTGACCCGCAGCTCACCCACCTGGCGGAAGACCGTCGTCCCCTCAGCCCGTGACGCGAGCGCCGCGAGCATGGGGATCTCGTCGATCAGCCCGGGGATCTCTCCCGCGGCCACTTCGGTAGCCCGGAGCGTGGCCGGCCGCACGAGAAGATCGGCTACCGGCTCGCCGAAGTGGGTGACCGGATCCTCCACCGCGATCCCTCCTCCCATCCGCTCCAACACGTCGAGGAATCCGGTGCGGGTCGGGTTCACGCCCACGCCCGCGATCCGGAGCTCGCCGGCCTCGGCGAGGAGAGCGGCCGCCACCAGGAACACCGCCGAGGATGGATCGCCCGGGACCTGAAGATCGAACGGCGCGATACGCCCACCCGGCCGAAACCCGATCCACCCCTCGCGCTCGACGACGTCGAAGCCCAGGTGCCGTAGCATTCGCTCGGTGTGGTCGCGGGAGCGGCCGGTCGGCTCCCGCAACTCGACCTCCACCCCGCCCGCGACCCCCGCGAGCAGCAACGCGCTCTTGATCTGGGCGCTGGAGACCGGCATCGCATAGCGGAGCGCGCGAAGAGGTCCGCCTCGAATGGTGAGTGGCAATCCGTCGCCCGCGGGTTCCTCGAACCGGGCGCCCATCTCGGTCAGGGGGACCGTCACCCGGCGCATCGGCCGGCGCCGAAGCGAAGCATCGCCGGTGAGCGTCGCGGGAAAGCGGTGGCCGGACAAGAGACCAAGGAGTAGTCGCGTCGTGGTACCCGAGTTGCCGCAGTCGAGCGTCCGCTGCGGCCGGCGGAGCCGCCCCGCTCCCCGCACGGTGACCACCTCGCCGGCCCGGAGCGGGGAGATCTCGGCGCCGAGCGCGCGAAGCACGCGCGCGCTGGAGCGGGCATCGAGTGAGGTCAGGGCTCCGCCGATGTGACTGCTGCCCCGAGCCATGGCACCCAGGAGGAGGGCGCGATGGGTGATACTCTTGTCGCCGGGGACCCGCACCCGGCCGCCCACTTTCATCGGTCCAGTCCTTCGCGCCAGTTCCGCGCCGTTTCCAGGTAGGCGCTGAGACCCGCGGCGTCGGCCGATTCCATCAGCCGGCGCAGCTCGGTCACTCCGGCCTCCGTGGCGCGAAGCGCTTCGGTAAGCGCGGGACGATTGAAGAGCAGGATGTCGAGCCACATGTCCGGGCTGCTGGCCGCGAGGCGGGTCGTGTCCCGCGCGCCGGCGCCGAACGAGATGCCGCCCAGCGCGCGGTCCGCGATGGTCTTGGCGAGCGCGTAGGCCACTGCCTGGGGCAGATGGCTGGTCCAGGCGAGCTGGCGGTCGTGCGCGGCGGCGTCGATGAGCACGGGCGAAGCTCCCAGCACGGTCTCCCAGAACCCCATGACCGCTCGGGCGGCGCGGTGCCCCTCCGGCGCGCCGGTCTCGCAGATATACACTACGCACCCGCGAAGCCGGTCGGGCCGCGCCGCGATCCAGCCCGACACGTGGGTGCCGGCGAGCGGATGGCCGCCGGCGAAGCTCCCGGCCAGCCCGGCCTCGCGCGCGCGGGCCACGATCGGCGCTTTCACGCTGCAGACATCGGTGAGGATCGCGCCGGGCTCCAGGCAACGGGCCAGTTGGCCGATGAGCTCCAGCGTGGGGCGCGGCGGGACCGCCAGGACCACCAGCTCCGCGCCGCGGACCGCTCCTACCGCGGAGTCGGCCATGTCGGTGATGGCCGACGCCTTCAGCGCCTGCACTCCCTCGGCGGGAGCGGGCGAGTATCCCACGACTCTCGGCACGCCGGCCAGGCGCGCTTGCCACGCCAGGGAGCCGCCGATCGCGCCCAGACCGATGACCGCCAACGACGAGGGACGCACGTCTCAGGAACCTCGATGAGGCGGCTGGGCCGCCGTAGTTGCCAGAAGGACGGTCAGCATTGTACCGACATGCCTACCGATTCTCAACGCGGTGTGCGAGGACGCCCGAGTGCGTTGCAATAACCCCCTGTCACCCCAAGCGAAGCGAGGGAGCCGAAATTGGGGTTCGGCCCCTTCGCTTCGCTCAGGCTGACCGAAGAGGCGGGGCTCGGGCGATGCGCTAAGCGGGTAATCTCCCATGACTTGACCGACCGGCTCGGAGCGGCACCGCGGCGGCCCCGGCACTGTCTGATGCCCCTGACTGGCGTGCTTCTTGCCTTCGGACACCCGAACCGTGGCCAACATTCTGATCGTCGAGGATAGCCCCGACAACATGAAGCTTTTCCGGACCCTGCTCACGATGCGGGGTCACGCCGTGTCCGGCCTCGCGGGCGGAGATGGGTTGCTGGTGACGATCGAGCGGGTGCTCCCCGCGCTGGTGCTGATGGACATCCAGTTGCCGGGCAAGGACGGCTTCGCCCTGCTGCAGGAGATTCGGCGGTCGCCGCACCGCGGCCTCCGCGTGGTCGCGCTCACCGCGCACGCCATGAGCGGCGATCGCGAGCGGGCGCTGCAAGCCGGCTTCGACGGATACATCACGAAACCGATCGACATCCGGAGCTTCCCGGAAGCGGTGCAACAGATGCTCGCGGGCCACACCTTCACGGCAGGACCGCAATGACAAATCCGAGCCCGGCGACCGCGGAGAAGAAGGCGCTTCTCCGGGCGTTCGATACCGTTCTCAAGACCCAGGCTGACGAGCGCGAGGCCGAGCAGCGCGCCGCGGAGGCTCGACGCCTCGCGCGCGCGCGGAGCCGGCCGCTCATGTGGGTCTGCGCCGCGGTGATGATCTTCATCACCGGGTATCTCTGGGTGGAGCAGCCGGAGTGGGTGTTCCCCGCTCGGGCGCAGCCGGAGTCGATGGCGGTGAAGGAGGCGAGCCTCCGGATCGGAATGGCCAACGCGGCGCAACACGTCGAGCGCTATCGGCAGCGCAACGGGCGCCTGCCGGCCAGCCTAAGCGAGGCCGGGGCGCACGGTGGCGAGATCGACTACGAGGCGTTGGGCGCCGACGGATGGCGACTGATGGGAAGCAACGGGCCGGCGCGGCTCACGCTCACCTCCGCCGAGCCGCTGACGAAATTTCTGGGCAACAGCTTCGAGGTGATTTCGCGGAGGAGATCATGAAGCAGGGGCGACGCGGATTCACCTTCATTGAGCTGCTGGTCGTCATGACCGTGCTCGGCATCCTGGCCTCGCTCGCCGTGTTCAAGTACATCGATCTCAAGCACCGCGCGATGTCCGTCGAGGCCATCGCCGACTTCCAGGCGATCCGGCTGGCAGCATACAGCGCGTGGTACGAGACCGGGACGTGGCCGGTGGACGCCGGGGCCGGCACCGTCCCACCGGGTCTCACTCCCTATCTCTCCACCGGCTTCACGTTCTCCAAGCCGGCGTACACGCTCGATTGGGAGAACTTCGTCCCACCGGGCGGCGGACCGAGCGGCGGGATGCAGCTCGGCGTGGTGCTGACCTCCAGCAATACCCGGCTCACGGCCACGATGGCTCAGTACCTGGGCAACAAGTCGCCGTTCTTCCTCATCGGCGGGGATCTCACCTTCGTGATCGTGGGAGCGGACGGAGGCATCTGACCGGCGTGCGGGGCGAGGCTGGCCTCGTGCCTGGTCATTGGTGAGGAATTCGGGCGGGCCTGCGGTGGCTCTCGCGAGCGGAGCATTCAGCGACGGCGCGGGGTCTCACCGGAGCCCTGTGCGCTGGTGCGGGAGGGAGACCCGCGCGTCGTCGCAGGGC
>JACCSE010000390.1 GCA_013813145.1 Gemmatimonadales bacterium | reverse complement strand
GGGTGCACCACATCGTGGCGCTGGTGGCGGAGCGGCCGATTGACAAGGGGCGGATGATGATCTGCACCTACCGGCTGCGGGAGCATCTGGGCACCCATCCGGTGGCGACGATCATGATGCGGGACATGATCGCGCGGATCGCGGCGGCGCCGGGGGCGGAGCGGGTGGGGCGGGGGGAGGAGGAGGCGCGGGCGGCGATGCGCTGAGGAGGTCGCGGCTGCTAATGAGGTTCGGGTGATTCCGTTACCAAGTGTGCGGCTGTTCACCACGAACGCACGAAGGCCACGGAGCACTCCTCAGCTAAGTCACAGCCGCAGGTGCCATAAACCCCCGCTCCTTGAGTAGTGCGCGATCGAAGGTCGCCACCGTATCACAGCCGGCGGCACGCCCCTGTTCACGGATCAGGTAGTCAGCGAAATCGCCTTTCCCATGGAGGAAGGCGTCGAGCGCACGCACTAGCTGGTCGGGTGCGTCAAACGCCAGATGCCTTGCCCGCAGGAGCTCGCGCAGCACCCGCGCAATCTCAGCTCGAGGCACGCGGTAACTCCCGCCCAGTACCCAGACGAACTCGCAGAGAACGATGCCGGAGATGAACAGTGGCCGATCGGCGGCGACGGCCTGATCGATCAACTTTGCGGCGGCGGCGGTCTGGCGGGCATCGTCTTCTACGATAAAGCGAACGAGGACATTCGTGTCGAGCGCGATCACCGGCGCCCGGCCTGCCGAATAGTCTCGTTCATCCCCTCGATGCTGACGCTGCGTACTTCCGGCCGTACGCTGCCGCGCAGCGACTGCAGATCCACGGTTTCCGCTTCGACCGTAACCTTACCACCCTCATGAATCCGGAAGGCCAAGCGATCGCCGGGACGTACGCCGAGGGCGGCCCGTACGGCTTTGGGCACGGTGATCTGTCCTTTGCTGGTCAATGCCGCGGATTGCACTCCTTACTCCCTGGCTGAATCCTTACTTTAAGGTAAGGCCACACGGTTGCTGGGTCAATGCTGCCGCCTTACGCCAAGGTCGAGGTGCGGAATGGCCGGCCAGTCGCTCTCTGGCTCCGCCAGGAGATGCTTCACGAGGCGCAGACCTACCTGGGCGCTGCAACCGAGCGGGCGGCGGTCGAGATGGCTCTCGATCTGGTCGCCTTCAGAAAGGAGCTGGGTGACGGGGCGCGGGCGCTTCAGAGCCTCCGCCTGCGCCGGCTCGGCTGAGGGCGGCGTCACGGCGGAAGCTCGTGCTCGACGCCAACTGCTTCATCGATGCCTCCAGGAGCGCCGCCGGCGCCCCGGCTTGCGCCCAGCATCTGCGTGCATGGCTCGCGCAGGCGCGGTCTGCGATGGATGCGCTCCTCCCTCGCGTGTGGCAGCCCTCCTATCCGGCGCGACCGGTCTCCATCTTGAGCACCGCGTCTCCATCCTGGGTGACGGCGTCTACATCGGGCGCAACCGCTCCTCCCTTCGATGCGACAGCGACCCATTTCGCCGGCCGAGGACGCATCCGGTACGGCAGCGTCCCCAATCGCCGCGTCGGGGAGACATCGGCGGTGGCGGGAGGTCCGTCGGGCTCGAGCGCGATTCGGTTCGGTGCGACACAGGAAGGTTTCGTCGGACGCGGAGGCTCCGAGTGGGACCGCTAGGGATTTCGGGGCGCACGGATGACCACTCTGGGAGACACCAGCCCGATTTTCCTGGCGGATGCCGCGTTCGGCGTGTCCGAGTCGCATTCAGCGCGGCCGGAGAGGCCTTCTCCGCGGGAGGGGGGCCGCAGCCCTGGGCGGGGCGCCATTCCAGGTGATACCGGAGCTGTCTCGGGCGGCGGCAGCCCTCGGCCGCGGCAGCGGAGGATTCGTCGCGGCTGGATCGGGATTCGGAGCGGCACGGTCGCCGCTTCCGCGGCGGGAGGCGCTTTCAGCGCGCCTGCTTCCGTCCGGACGCAGCTTGATCTTGCCATCAGGGTTTTATGGGTCCGGTGGGCCTTTCGGGCCGACATTTTGGTCTTGGCTGGCGGGCGAATCGCCGGAGCGCGCCCGCTCTGATCTGAGGTCCTGTTTATCGAGCCGCGCGTGGCGGGAGAGCTTGGACCGCGGTCAGTCTTGAGACCCGCCACTCCGGTGGGATATCCCCAGCCCAGACTCCGTCGCCGCTCTCCCGCGGGCCCGGAGCGCCCATGAAGATGAGATGGACCGGCGGATAGTCCGCCTGAGTCCCGACGAGCTATGAGGGTGGCGCGGAGGTCCCGCGAAGACGCTGCTGTCGCGGCGCTCTTTGACGACTGAAGTCCTGGGTGCCCGATGATGGCGGAGCTCGCTGTGGTCGTGGCGCCAACGCTCGATGTAAAGCGGGCGTCGGGTCAGGCGGCCACCGCGTGCGAGACAAAAGCGACAGCGGTGGCATGATGATCAGGCATGAGGGTCACGTTCCGGGATCGCCGCATGCCAGAATCACTTCAGCATCTGACCATCGACTGAGATCATGGAACAGCGCAACCGTATGTGCGAGAGATCGTAAATGCTGATTGTGATGCTCCACTCTTCCGTCGGCGAGTTCTCCGGCACGGCGTCCAGCCAAAGCTCAGTTAGTTGGAGTCGAGCCTCCGGGTCGCTCCGGCTCTCCGTGTTATACGCCAAATGGCTCAGTAGCTCGAACCGGAGATCGTAGCTCGAAAGCGTGTCACCGTCTAGAACGTCGACTCGCATGGCTAGCAGTTTACGACGTATATCGAGCTCGTACTCCTCGATGTAGCCGCCGTTCACTGTAGTAGCCAAGTCAGTTCGCTGCATCATAAGCCCCGATGGAGGATGAGACTTCACTGCGCGGCGCCCACGAACTCCTTCGCCTTCTGGATGAGTCCAATCAGTTCCTGGCTCGTCAAGTTCTTTAGATGGGTTACAGCACGCTGAGACGATACCACCCCTTCCCTGCTCAGCGAGCCGACCTGGTCGATGCTCACCCGCATGTCCCCCGTCGATTTGATCCGCGCGACGATACTCTTAGCGCCCTCCACCGTGACCCGAAGCCCTCACCCTTTGCCCAGCAGGAGATCAACGCCGCCACCGGCGAGACCCAGTTCGATGCAGGCTCCCGCGTGATCTCTCCGGCCGCGACCTCGCGCCGGCGCTCGGCCGGCTCGGCTACGGGATCACCCGGCAGATCGGCAGTCACCTGCGCCTCACCACCCAGGAAGGCGGTGAGCACCACCTCACGATTCCCGATCACGCAGCGCGCTGCGGGTGGGCACCCTGGCGGCGATTCTCCACGAGGTCGCTACCCATGTCGGGCTCGAGCGCGAGGCGCTGCTCCAGCGACTATTTGGAGCGGAGTAGCGAGCGGCGGCATCCGAGAACTCGCGTCCGGGCCGCAGATCGATTTCTACGATCAAGAGAAATCGTAGTCCAGCATCTAAGGGAGCGTCGACCCAGGAGGACCCCATTGGGTGGCGAGTGGGCTCAACCTGTATCAGTTCAGCGGGAGTAATCCGGTCCGCCAGGCCATGCTCACCAGCAGCTCGCGCGCCGCCCACTCCTGCTCGAGCGTTTCCCGCTCAACCGGGCAGTGATTGGCCGCCGCCCGGCGAGCCTGTGATTGAATGGCCCGACGCGCCCTCCCGACGGGGCAACCGAGATACGAAGGAGGAGCCTGAGCGCTCGCGCGACCTCATCGCCCGGTCGCACGACTCGCCAACGCGCTCCGACGAGCCGCGGTGCCGCTTGACAGCCCCGTTCGACGTGTCGCTCGACCGAGGAGCCGGCTCGGCCGTCCGCGTCGACCGGTCGGAGCACCCAGCGCGCGCTCGCACCGCCTTGCGCGATCCGGATGACAACCACGCCGCGGGGCGAGGCCACTCTGGGGCGTGTCCACCTCTTGCCATCTCGAAGCCGAGGGCCCCATCATATGCGTATGGTCGCCCCCGTCTATTACACCGCGGATCAGGTCCGCGCTTTCCCCGTCGACGGGAACCGCTACGAGCTCGTGCACGGAGAGTTGCTGGTGACCCCGGCGCCCCGGGCATTGCACCAGGAGATCGTTCGGCGCATCCTGCTCGCGCTGAGCCGCTACCTCGAAGCGGAGCCAGTCGCCCATGTGCTTCACTCCCCAGCCGATATCTCCTGGGGACCCGACACGCTGGTCCAGCCCGATGTATTCGTCGTCCCCATCGAACAAGCGCGCACCCTCGACTGGACCCGGATGAAGGACCTGCTCCTGGCAGTCGAGGTGCTGAGCCCCTCGTCGGCTCGGGCCGACCGGTTCACCAAGCGCACCGAGTATCAGCGGCAGCGCGTTCCGGTGTACTGGATCGTGGATCCCGACGAGCGTCGGGTAGAGGTGTGGACTCCGGACGACTTGGCCCCCCACTTCGAGCGCGAGCGGCTGGTCTGGCACCCGGTCGGCGCGCAGCGGCCGTTCGAGCTGGACCTTGAGGTGCTGTTCCGGGCAATCTGAGCTACAACAAGGCTGCGGCGCGCGGAGGGTCGGTGATCTTGGCTGCGGCGTTGGGGACGGCACCCCCTCCGGTCGCTGCAGTGCGCTTCGAGGTTTGAGATTGCGCAGCGAACCGAACGCGCACTGACGCTCCCTTCGGGAGCACCATCCCCATCGCCTCCGCCCGAGCATCGGAGGGAGCGCGCGGGCGGCGCCTGGAGCAGCGAGTGTGCGCGCGGGCGATCCCGGAACTTGGCCGCTGGGGGCGGGGTGCGTCGCGGAGGGAGCGTTAGCGCGCTTCGACGTTGGAGATCGCGCAGCGACCTTGA
>JACCSE010000372.1 GCA_013813145.1 Gemmatimonadales bacterium | reverse complement strand
GTCCCACTACTCGCCCAGGCCCTACGCGATCGCTACGTGCTCGAGAAAGAACTCGGGCGCGGTGGCATGGCCACGGTCTACTGCGCCCGGGACCTCCGACACGACCGGCTGGTCGCCCTCAAAGTTCTCCATCCCGAGCTGGCGGCGACACTGGGCCCCGAGCGCTTTCTTCGCGAGATCCGCCTCACCTCCAGCCTGCAGCATCCGCACATTCTTCCAGTCTTCGACTCGGGCGATGCGGCAGGCCAGCTCTGGTACACCATGCCGTACGTCCGTGGAGAGTCGCTCCGGGACCGCCTGCGGCGGGAGGTTCAGCTGCGTATGGACAGCGCACTGGACATCACCAGGCAGGTGGCGGACGCCCTGGGATACGCCCACAGGCAGGGCATCATCCACCGAGACGTCAAGCCGGAGAACATCCTGCTAGAAGGCGAGCGTGCCGTTGTCGCCGATTTCGGCATCGCCCGGGCGCTGGACCTGGCCGGGGGCGAGCGACTCACCCAGACGGGCCTTGCTCTGGGAACGCCCTCGTATATGAGCCCGGAGCAGGCAGTGGGGAGTCCGGCGGATGCACGGAGCGACATCTATTCCTTGGGATGCGTGCTCTACGAGATGCTCGCAGGCGAGCCGCCGTTCACTGGTCCGACCGCCCAAGCCATCATGGCCAGGCGACTGAGCTCCCCGGTTCCCACGCTCCGCACGGTCCGGGAAACGGTGACCCCGGCAGTCGAGCGGGCAATCGAAGTCGCGCTCGCCAAGGTTCCGGCCGACCGGTTCGCGACCACGGACGAGTTCGTTGCGGCGCTGTATGGGGCCGGCCCGAGCGATGCAAAGCCCTCGCCTGCCGTCCGCGGCATCCCGCGGCGATGGATCGCCATCGCGGCAGGGATCGCCGTGGCCGTAGTCGCGGCGGCTCTCGTCCTGCAGTGGTGGTCAACGCCAGCCATCCACCCGGATAGCGGCCTAGTGGCCGTGGTTCCGTTCCGGATCGCGAGCAGCGATTCCTCGCTGGCATACCTCCACGAAGGACTGGTGGATCTCTTCGCCGCGAAGCTCAATGGAGAGGCGGGCCCCAGGTCGGTGGATCCCCGTGCAGTCATGCGGTTGTGGAACGCATCGGCGGAGGGGCGGAGTGACCTGCCTGAAGGTGAGGTGCTGCGGCTCGCTCGGCGGGTGGGCGCAGGCCGACTTCTGACCGGCAGCATCGTGGGCACGGGCGAGCGTCTCGTCCTGAGCGCGGCCGTAGTCGATGTATCCACCGGCCGCCCGCGACAGCAGGCGACCGTGGACGGATCGCACGACAGCCTGCCCTATCTGGTGGATCGCCTCGCGGGCCAGCTGTTGGCGCTCGGGGACGGTTTCCAGTCCCAGCAACTCGCCAGCCTTACCAGTGCATCTCTCCCGGCCCTGAGGGCGTACCTCACCGGCGCGAGCGCTGCCCGCGCCGGCCGATGGTCCGTGGCAATCGGGGATTTCAATCGCGCGTTGAAGCATGACTCCACCTTCGCGCTTGCGGGCCTGCGCCTCGCCGCTGCCTCGGCATGGCTGGACGGCTCAGAGTACGAGCGAGGACACAATCTGGCATGGGCGGCGAAGGACGGATTGAGCTGGCGCGACCGAACCTTCCTCGAGGCGGTCCGTCGAGGAACGTTGCGAGCCATGCAGGAGCTCGTGCAGAAGATCCCCGACAGCCCCGAAGCGTGGTACGGGCTGGGAGACAAGTATTACCACGACGGCGCGCTGCACGGAGTGACCGACGCCGACGATAAGGCGCTGGACGCGTTTCGGCGCGCGCTGACGCTGGACACGGCCAGCGCGACCAATCCGAACGCGGAGCCACTCATGCACTTCGCCGGCCTGGCGCTCGCGGCCGGCGACAGCGCGACGGTCCGTCGCCTCCTGTCCCTCGCGCTGGCGCAGGATTCCACTGGCGAGTTCACTGCGATGCACCGGCTGGACCTCGCCAGGGCCTCAGGCGATACCGCAGCGATCGCCCGATGGCGTGCGACTCTCGATCGAACCAACTTCCAAACCCTGCTCCTGGTGATATGGGGAAGTCAGGAAAACGGCGAAGACGTTCGGGAGGCGCAGCGCGCGATCGAAATCGCTCGGCGCAGAGCCGGCCGAGAACCCGAGTTCAGGGAGGCCAGCGGCTTCGTGCGTGGGCTTGCCCACGACCTCGCTCTGAACCGGGGCAGACCACTCGAAGCCCTCTCATTGAAGCACCTGCGATCGTACCATCCGAGGGGGGAAATTCGAACCTTGATTGACGATGCCCTCTACTGGGGCGGGGATACCACCGCTGCCGGAGAGGCAGCGGAGAAGACCGCCAAAGTTGTCGCCGGTCCGCCGCCGCCGGAAGCCGACTCCTCGCTGCACGCTTATTACTACGATGTCTGTACGCTTGAACAATGGCGCCTGGCGCATGGTG
>JACCSE010000334.1 GCA_013813145.1 Gemmatimonadales bacterium | reverse complement strand
CAAGGGCGTGGCGGTCGAGCATCGCTCGATCGTGCGGCTGGTGCGGGGACAGGAGTACGCCCAGCTCGGGGCGGACGAAGTGTTCCTCCAGCTCGCTCCAGTCGCGTTCGACGTCTCGACCTTCGAGATCTGGGGCCCTCTGCTCAACGGCGCGCGCCTCGCCATCGCACCGCCCGGAATCCTCGCCTCCGAGGAGATCGGCGAGGTGCTGGTACGCCGCGGGGTCACCACCCTCTGGCTCACCGCCGGTCTCTTCCGCCTCATGGTAGACGAGCGGATCGAGGACCTTCGGGGCCTGCACCAGTTGGTCGCGGGCGGGGACGTACTCTCGGTCCCCCACGTCCGACGGGTGCTCGAGGAATTGCCGCGGTGCCGGTTCATCAACGGGTACGGGCCTACCGAGACCACCACCTTCGCCACGACCCACGAAGTCCGCGACCTCGGGCCGGACGAGAGCGTCCCGATCGGGCGGCCACTCGCCGGGACCCGGACCTACCTGCTCGACGGCAACCTCGAGCCGGTGCCGATCGGCGTGCCCGGCGAGCTGTTCATCGGCGGAGCTGGCGTCGCCCGGGGATACCTGGGGCAGCCCCGCCTCACCGCGGAGCGATTCCTCCCCGACCCGTTCGGGCGTGACCAGGGCGCTCGCCTGTACCGCACCGGCGACCGGGCGCGCTGGCGTTCCGACGGTGTGCTGGAGTTTCTGGGCCGGCTCGACCAGCAGGCCAAAATCCGCGGCTTTCGGATCGAGCCAGGCGAGATCGAGGCGGCGCTCGCATCCCATCCGGCGGTGAGCGGCAGCGCGGCGATCGTATGGGAGGCGGCCCCGGGCGACAAGCGCCTGGCCGCCTTCGTGGTGCCCGCGGCGGGGACCGAGCCGGCCCCGGCCGAGCTCCGCGTATTCCTGAAGGGACGGGTGCCGGATTACATGGTGCCGGCCGTCATCGAGGTCATCCGGGAGCTGCCGCTCGACCGAAACGGGAAAGTGAACCGCCGCGCCCTTCCGCGCCCCCGCGGCGAGCCCCAGGCGGGGAACGCTCCTCTCGTCCTGCCGCGCTCGCCGACGGAGGAGCTCCTGGCCGAGATCTGGAAGGAGGTGCTCCGCCGGGAGGAGGTCGGCGTGCACGACGACTTCTTCGCTCTCGGCGGGCACTCCCTCCTGGCCACCCAGGTGGTGTCCCGGGCGCGACAAGCGTTCCAGGTCGACCTCCCGATGCGCTCCATCTTCGAGTCCCCCACTCTGGCGGGGCTTGCCGAGCGGATCGAGGCGACACGCCGAGCGCCGAGCGGCCTCCGGCCACCTCCGATCGTCCCGGTGCTGCGGAAAGCGCGCGACTGACGCGCGATGATGGCGCGGTAGACGTCTGGCGCCTGGATCTGACGGGGCTCGAGACGGCCCTGCCGGGGCTCCGGGGCTGGCTGGCCGCGGACGAGCGGGCGCGGGCCGAGCGCTTTCACTTCGACCGCGATCGCGACCGGTTCGTCGCCGCGCGCGGCGCGCTCCGGCTGCTGCTCGCCTCGTACTGCGGGACCCGACCCGACCTGATCCGGTTCGCGTACGGCGCACAGGGCAAGCCCCGCGTGACCGACGTGGAGTCGACCGTCCGGTTCAACCTCGCCCATTCAGGGGATCTGGCGCTCGTCGCCGTCGCTCGCGGCCGCGAAGTCGGGGTGGACGTCGAGCGGGTGCCCCCGGCTCGCACGATCGAGGAGGTGGGGCCGCTGGTGTTCTGCGCCCGGGAGCGCGAGCGGATCGAGCAGCTTCGGCCCAACCGACGAGGCCCCGCGTTCGCTCGGCTGTGGACCCGCAAGGAGGCGTACCTCAAGGGTGACGGCCGCGGCCTCCTCCTGCCGCTGAACACGATCGACGTGTCCGGGCGGGACGCCGCACCGCGCCTCCTCGATGAATCCGGAGGGGAATGGAGGATGAGCCCGAGGTGGCGGATTCACAGCTTGAGGGTGGCGACGGGGTACGCAGGGGCTGTTGCCGTGGACGGCGATGGATGGCGGCTCAGGATGCGGAGCTGGCCGCCGAGGGGACGCGAAGTCAGGGAATCGCCGCCCGCCCCGCCCTCACCGCGTCGATCATGAACCCGTACTGAAAGGCCGCCTCCTTGAGCCTGTCGTACCGCCCCGAAGAGCCTCCGTGTCCGCCCGCGAAGTTGGTTTTGAGATAGAGCGGGTCGCGGCCGCGCTTCGTCGCCCGCAGCTTCGCCACCCACTTGGCCGGCTCCCAGTACATCACCTGCGAGTCGTTGAACGACGTGGTGACGAGCAGCGAGGGATACTCCCGGGCCGCCACGTTGTCGTAGGGCGAGTAGCTCTTCATATAGGCGTAGTGCTCGGGGTTGTTCGGGTTCCCCCACTGATCCCACTCCTGCGCCGTAAGCGGCAGCGACGCGTCAACCATAGTGT
>JACCSE010000317.1 GCA_013813145.1 Gemmatimonadales bacterium | reverse complement strand
CCCCCCTGCCCCCCCGCCCCCCTGCCCCCCTGACCGTCCTCTGGATCACTCCGCTCCGCGCCCTCGCCGGCGACACCGAGGCGGCGCTCCGCGCGCCGGTCGAGGATCTCGGGCTTCCCTGGACGGTCGAGTCGCGCACCGGAGATACGTCCGCCAAGGTCCGTGCCCGCCAGCGTCAGCGGCTGCCGACCGCGCTCGTCACCACGCCCGAGAGCCTTTCACTCCTGCTCACCCGGGAGGACGCGCCGTCGCTCTTCGATCACCTGGAACTGGTCGTGGTGGACGAGTGGCACGAGCTGCTGGCCTCGAAGCGCGGCGTCCAGACCGAGCTGGCCCTCGCCCGTCTACGCCGTTTCCGGCCGGCCCTTCGCACGCTGGGGCTTTCCGCCACACTCGGCAACCTCGACGTCGCCCGCGATACCCTCCTCGGCCTGGACGCCGGCGGCCGCTCCCGCCCTGGGCGTGTCTTCCCGGGGCTGGTCCCCAAGGCTTTGGAGGTGGACGCGCTGATTCCGGAGACGATGGAGCGGTTCCCCTGGTCCGGACAGATCGGCCTCCGGCTGCTGCCCGAAGTCGTTCGCGCTATCGAGGAGGGCGAGAGCGCGCTGGTCTTCACCAACACCCGGGCCACCGCCGAGATCTGGTATCAGGCGCTACTGGAGGCGCGCCCCGATTGGGCCGGCATCATGGCGCTGCATCACGGCTCGCTCGACCGCGCCACCCGCGAATGGGTGGAGGACGGCCTCCGCGACGGCAAGCTGCACTGCGTGGTCTGTACCTCCACGCTCGATCTGGGCGTGGACTTCACCCCCGTCGACCGCGTGCTCCAGATAGGCAGCCCGAAGAGCGTGGGACGGCTGATTCAGCGCGCCGGCCGGAGCGGGCACCGCCCCGGCGCCGTCAGCCGTCTCACCTGCGTGCCCACCAACGCGCTCGAGCTGGTGGACGTCGCCGCCGCGCGTGCCGCGCTCGAGGCGCGGCAGATCGAGGCCCGCCGCCCGGTGGAGCGGCCGCTGGACGTGCTCGCCCAGCACGCCGTCACCGTCGCCCTCGGCGGCGGCTTCCGGGCCGACGAGCTGGCGGCCGAGGTGCGGACCACCTGGGCCTTCCGCGAGCTGGGGGACGACGCGTGGCGCTGGGTCCTCGACTTCATCACCCGCGGCGGCAAGGCGCTCCAGGCCTACCCCGAGTACAGCAAGGTGGTCGAGCGCGAGGGCGTGTACACGGTGACCGGCCGGATGGTGGCGACGCGGCATCGCCTCTCCATCGGCACCATCGTGAGCGAGTCGGCGATGAAGGTGCAGCTCCTTCGCGGGCGGACCATCGGCTCGGTCGAAGAATCGTTCATCGCTCGTCTCAGGCCGGGCGATCGCTTCACCTTTGCCGGCCGGTTCCTGGAGTTCGTGCGGGTTCGGGGGATGGTGGCCTACGTGCGGAAGTCCAGTCAGCGGACCGGCGTGGTGCCGCACTGGTCGGGCGCGCGCATGCCGATCTCGCCCCAGCTCGCCGCGTGGATCCGGATCAAGCTCGACGAGGCCCGGCGCGGCATCTACGCAGGGCCCGAGATGGCGGCGGTGCGCCGGATCCTCGAGCTGCAGGCGGCCTGGTCCTGCCTGCCGGCGACCGACGAGCTGCTGGTGGAGCGGGTCCGCACCCGGGAGGGACATCACCTCTTCTTCTATCCGGTCGAGGGCCGGCTGGTGCACGAGGGGCTCGCCGCCCTGTTCGCCTACCGCATCGCGCAGCTCGGCCCGATCTCCTTCACTCTCGCCGCCAACGACTACGGCCTGGAGCTGCTCTCGCCCGATGCCGCGCCGCTCGACGAGGCGATCGAGGCCGGCCTCTTCTCGCCCGCGCACCTGATCCACGATATCCCCGCCAGTCTCAACGCCGCCGAGCTGGCGCGCCGCCAGTTTCGCGAAATTGCGCGGGTGGCCGGGCTCATCTTTCAGGGCTTTCCGGGGATCAACAAATCGGTGAAGCAGCTTCAGGCGTCGAGCGAGCTGTTGTTCGACGTCTTCGCCCGCTACGACCCGGAGAACCTGCTGCTGTTCCAGGCGCACCGCGAGGTGCTGGAGCGCCAACTGGAGCAGAGCCGGCTGGGCACCGCGCTCCACCGAATCGCCGGGGGCCGGGTGTCGGTCGTCGAGGTGGAGCGCCCGACGCCGCTCGCCTTT
This sequence comes from Gemmatimonadales bacterium, assembly GCA_013813145.1. Taxonomy (GTDB): domain Bacteria; phylum Gemmatimonadota; class Gemmatimonadetes; order Gemmatimonadales; family GWC2-71-9; genus CAVVWJ01. The sequence continues at coordinate 3,310 of JACCSE010000317.1, read as the reverse complement.
CCGTTGCTGGTGGACCGGGCCCGCGAGCAGCTCACCTCGGAGAAGCTCGCCGACCGGATACGCCGCATGATCGCGCCGCTGGAGAAGGCGGCGGACGGTGCGCGTTTCGCCCGCGGGCGGAGCCGCGGGGCCCGGGGCGGCGCGTGACCGATCTCTGCGTCGAAGTGGCGGGGGAGCCGGTGTGGCTGCTTCCCGAGCGGGCCCTCTTCTGGCCCCGCGGGGCCACGCTGGTGACGGCGGATCTGCATTGGGGAAAGGCCGCCACCTTTCGGGCGGCGGGAATCCCCATACCCGGCGGCACCACGAGCGACGACCTGACGCGCCTCGACGCCGCGCTCGAGCGTTCCGGCGCGCGGCGGCTCGTGGTGCTCGGCGATCTCTTTCACGCGCGCGCCGGCCGGGTGGCCACCCTCACGCTGGCGGCGCTGCGGCGCTGGCGGAGCCTGCGCTCGGAGATCGAGATCCTTCTGGTCCGCGGGAATCACGACCGGCACGCCGGCGACCCGCCGTCCGACCTTGGCATCAACTGCGTCGACGATCCGGCGTTCGTGCCGCCGTTCGTGCTGCGGCACCAGCCGGCCGCGTCACCCGCGGGGTACACGCTCGCCGGGCACGTCCACCCGGGCGTAGTGCTCGCCGGCCCGGGACGCCAACGCGAGCGGCTTCCCTGCTTTCTGTTCGGCGACGAAGTGGCGGTGCTGCCGGCGTTCGGGAGCTTCACCGGACTCGGCATCGTGGAGGCCGAGCTTGGGGATCGGCTGTTCGTGGTGGCGGAGGACGAGGTGGTAGCGGTAGACCGGGGTCCTTCCACCTTGTCACCCTGAGCGGAGCGAAGGGGGTATAGCCCGGCATGGCCCCCTTCACTCCGTTCAGGGTGACAGGTGACAGGTGACAGGCGACGGATATGTGATAGTTTCACGAGTTCATCCGCACCCAGGGTCTCCCCATGTCCGATCTCCTCGCCGCCCGCTCCCAGATGGCGGTCTCCCTCGGCTTCCACATCATCTTCGCGGTGGTGGGCATCGGCATGCCCGTGCTCATGGTCGTCGCCGAGCGGCGGTGGCAGAAGACCGGCGACGGGATCTTTCTCGACCTCGCCCGGCGCTGGGCTAAGGGCACCGCGATCCTGTTCGCCGTTGGCGCGGTCTCCGGCACCGTGCTCTCCTTCGAGCTGGGCCTTCTCTGGCCCGGCTTCATGGAGTTCGCCGGTCCGATCATCGGCATGCCCTTCTCGCTGGAAGGCTTCGCCTTCTTCACCGAGGCGATCTTCCTCGGCATTTATCTGTACGGCTGGGACCGCATCTCCCCGCGGGCTCACCTCTGGGCCGGCATCATGGTCGCCGTGAGCGGCGCGGCGTCGGGAATCTTCGTGGTGATCGCCAACGCCTGGATGAACGCGCCGACCGGGTTCGATCTGGTGGACGGGCGCATCACCAACGTGGACCCCATCGCCGGAATGCTGAACCCGATGGCGTTCCCGCAGACGCTGCACATGACCCTCGCCGCCTACGCGGCGACCGGATTCGCCGTGGCCGGCATCCACGCGTTCCTGCTCCTCTTCGACCGGCAGAACGCGTTTCACCGCCGGGCGCTCTCCATCGCCCTGCTGGTGGGCGCGCCGGCGGCGCTGCTGCAACCGGTATCGGGCGACCTCAGCGCCCGCGCCGTGGCCGAGAACCAGCCCGCCAAGCTGGCCGCGATGGAGTCGCACTTCGAGACTGCCCGGCGGGTACCGCTCCTCATCGGGGGCTGGCCCGACGTCGAGACCGGTGAGACCAGCTATGCAATCAGGATTCCGGGCGGCCTCTCCTTCCTGGCGTTCCACGACGTGAATGCCGAAGTGCAAGGGCTCGAGGAGTTCCCCCGCGACCAGTGGCCCAACGTCCCCATCGTCCACACCGCCTTCCAGGTCATGGTGGGCCTGGGGACCTACCTGGCGCTGGTGTCGCTCTGGGCCGGCTGGACGGCGTGGCGCCGGAGGGACGTGAGCGGGAATCTCTGGCTCCTCCGCGCGCTCGCGCTCGCGGCGCCGATGGGCTTCATCGCCATCGAGGCCGGCTGGATCGTCACCGAGGTGGGGCGCCAGCCGTGGATAGTCTACGGCGTGCTCCGCACCGCCGACGCCGTGACCCCGATGCCCGGCCTGATGTATCCGTTCCTGCTCTTCTCGCTGCTCTACTGCTTCCTCGGGGCGATCGTGGTCTGGCTGCTCTATCGCCAGATCATCCGCAGCCCCCGTCCCGATGAATGGACCCGGATCTACGCGCCCTCGCCCGAGGTGATGCGTGCCTGAGCCGACCCTCGCCGGTCTCCTCGCGCTCCTGCTGGCGGCCGCGCTCAACGCGTACGTGCTCTTCGGCGGGGCGGACTTCGGCGGTGGGGTCTGGGACCTGCTGGCCTCGGGGCCGCGACAGCGCCGGCAGCGGGAGGTGATCGGCCACGCGATCGGCCCCATCTGGGAGGCCAATCACGTCTGGCTGATCCTCGCCATCGTGCTGACCTTCACCTGCTTCCCGCCGGTCTTCGCCCGGCTGGGCATCGTGCTCCACATTCCGCTGACGCTGATGCTGGTGGGGATCGTGCTGCGCGGGTCGGCCTTCACCTTCCGGAGCTACGACGACGAGCACGACGCGGCGCAGCTCCGCTGGGGCCGAATCTTCTCCAGCGCCAGCGTGATGACCCCGCTGCTCCTGGGGATCTGCATGGCGCGGTAGCGTCCGGAAGGGTGGGCGGAACCCTGGAGGGGGGATTCGCCGAGCGCTTCGTGGATCCGTGGTGGAACCCGTTCGCGGTATCGGTCGGTATCCTGACCCTCGCCCTGTTCGCGTTTCTCGCGGCGGTCTTCCTGACCCTGGAGAGCCACGACCCCGATCTCAGCGAGGACTTCCGCCGGAGGGCGCTCGGCGCCGGCGTGGCGGTGTTCCTGGCCGCCGGCCTGGTGCTGGTGCTGTCGCTCGGCGGTGCGGCGCCGCTGATGACCGAGGGGCTCCTGGGCTCGGCCTGGGCCATTCCGCTCCACCTCGCCACCGGTGCATCGGCGGTGGCGGTGCTCGCGGCGCTCTACTCCCGGCGCTACCGTCTGGCCCGGGCCGCGGTGGCGGTGCAGGTCTCATTGATCTTCTGGGGCTGGGCGCTGGCGCAGTACCCCTACCTGTTGCCGCCCGGGTTCACCGTCGAGCAATCCGCGGCGCCGCGCGCGACCCTCCGGCTGGCGGCGATCGTGCTCTTCATCGGCGGACTGGTGCTGCTGCCGTCGCTGGTCTACCTGTTCCGGGTGTTCAAGAGCGGGCCGGCGGATCGGGCGGGGGCG
>JACCSE010000308.1 GCA_013813145.1 Gemmatimonadales bacterium | reverse complement strand
ATCCCAGCCAGCAGAACAGCCCGAACAAGAACACCACCACGAAGACGCCCAGGAACCCCCACTCCTCGCCGATGGTGCTGAAGAGGAAGTCGGAGTACGCGTATGGCAGGTAGCCCAGCTTCTGCTGCCCCTGCCCGAACCCGGTGCCGAAGACACCGCCGGACCCGAAGCCGACCAGGGACTGGTGGATCTGGAACCCCGCCTCGGTATTCGCGTCACCCGGATTGAGGAAGGTGATCAGTCGGGCCAGCCGGTACTGCACGTCGCGGATCTGGTGAAAGACCAGCAGGACGGCGAGCCCGCCGAGGAGGATAAAATGCCCGATCTTCGCGCCGGAGGTGAAGAGCACCAGCCCGCCCAGCATCACGATCAGCGTGGCTACGCTGAGGTTGGGCTGGAGCAGGATGAGCAGCGAGACCAGCGCGAGCACCACGATGAACGGCAGCACGCCCCGCTTGAACTCGCGGACCTGGCTGCCCTTCTTCGATGCCAGCATCGCGCACCACACCACCACGGCGATGCGGGCCAGCTCCGATGGCTGGAAGTTGACCAGGCCCAGGTCCACCCAGCGCCGGGCACCGTTCACCTCCGGGGCCATCGAGCGGGTGAACGGCAGGAGCGGGATCAGGAGGAGGGCGATCGTCACCAGGAGCAGCGGCCACGCGAGCAGCCGCCAGCGATAGTAGTCCTGCCTCGAGGCGAGGAGCAGGAGCGCCCCGCCCACCAGTGCCCCCACGATCTGGCGTGCGACGAAGTCCATCCCCGCGTTCTCGCCACCGAGCGTCACCAGGCTCGCGGCACCGTAGGAGGCCGCGATCCCGAAGACGAGGAGCGTCGCGGTAACCGCCGCAAGCAATCGGGTCTCCCAGCGCAGCTCGCCCGGATGCCGCACCGGCCGCGCGGTCACATGGCCTCCACCGCGGCGCGGAACCGCTCGCCCCGCTCCTCGTAGTTCTTGAACATGTCGTAGCTGGAGCAGGCGGGCGACAGGAGCACGGCGTCGCCCGGGCGCGCCAGCCGGCGCGCCGTCGCCAGCACCTCGTCGAAGCTCCCCGCCGGCACCACCGTGAGCCGGCCGCCCAGGTCCTGGGCGACGAGCGGCCCCGATTCACCGTAGGCCACCACCGCGCGGCACTGCGCGGCCAACGAGTCGGCCAGCCGGGTATACGGCTCTCCCTTGTGCCGTCCGCCGAGCAGGAGCACGTAGGGCCGGTCGAGCGCGGCAACCGCAACCTCGGTGGAGGTGACGTTGGTAGACTTGGAGTCGTTGATCCAGAGCACGCCGTTCACCTGGCGGACCGGCTCCACCCGGTGGGGGATCGCGCGGAAGGTGCGAAGCCCCCGCGCGATCGCCTCGCGGGAAGCGCCCGCCCGCTCGGCCGCGAGCGCGGCGGCGAGCGCGTTGGCGACGTTGTGGTCTCCCAGGATCGGAAGCTCGGCGCGCGGCAGCAGCGGCTCGCTTCCGAGCATGAGTCGCCCACCCGCCCGGTCGAACCATCCCTCGGCCCGCCCGCGGAGCGAAAACCGCAGGTGGGCCCCCGCCACCTCGCGCACCATCTCCCGAACCGCGGGATCGTCGGCATTGCTGATCCACACCGACTCGGCGCCGGCGTTCCGGAAGAGCAGCGCCTTGTCTCCGTAGTATTCCTCCAGGGAGCGGTAGCGGTCGAGATGGTTCGGGGCGAGGTTGAGCAGCGCGCCGAGCGCCGGCCTGAGGTGGGGCGCGTCGTGGAGCTGGAAGGACGACAGCTCCAGCGCCAGCCAGTCGGGCGGATCGGGCTGGCGAGCCACGTCCGAGAGCGGCCGGCCGATGTTGCCCGCCGTCTCAGCGCGCAGGCCGCCCGCGACGAGCAGATGCGCGGCGAGCGAGGTGGTGGTGGTCTTGCCGTTGGTCCCGGTGATCCCGATACAGCGGGTGCCGCGGAGGGCCAGGAACCCGAGATCGGTCTCGGCATAGATCGCGAGCCCCGCGCGACGCGCCGTTTCCAGCGGCGGCACCTCCGGCGGCACTCCCGGCGCCACCACCACCGCGGCCGCGCGCCCGATCCGCTCCAGGTCGTGCCCGCCGAGCTGCACTTCGGCGCCCGCCTGCCGAAGCGTCGCCGCCCAGCGCTCGAACGCCTCACCCGTTCCCGTGTCGGACGCGTACACCGGCACGGCGTAGTCCCGCAGCAGCAACGTCGCCGCGACCCCGCTTTTCCCCAGCCCCACGACCGCTACCTCGAGGCCGCTCGCGAGCCAGTCGCTCACCAGCCCGATCCGCGCCGGCGCCGTCACCGCACCTTCAGCGTGGAGAGCGCCACCAGCGCGCACATCAGGCCGAGGATGTAGAACCGGGTGACCACCGTCGTCTCGGCCCAGCCCAGCTTCTCGAAGTGGTGGTGCAGCGGGGCCATCCGGAACACCCGGTGGGTGTCGGCGTACTCCTTTCCTCGGGTGCGCTTGAGCCACTTGTACCTGCCGGTCTGGAGCAGCACCGAGAGCGCCTCCGCCGCGAATACGCCACCGATCAGGAGCAGCAGAAACTCGGCCTTGAGCAGGATCGCCACCGTGCCCAGCGCCCCACCGATCGCCAGGCTTCCGGTATCACCCATGAACACCTGCGCGGGATGGGCGTTAAACCAGAGAAAGCCGACCGTGGCACCCATGAGCGCGGCGCAGAACACCGCCAGCTCGCCGGCGCCCGGCAGATAGAAGAGATTGAGGTACGTGGTGACGTCCACCCGCCCGAACAGGTAGGCGAACCCGGCGAACGCCGCCGCCGAGATGCCGGCCAGCCCCGTCGCCAGTCCGTCCAATCCGTCGGTCAGGTTCACCGCGTTGCTGCTGCCGGTGATGACCACGGTGACGAAGACCACGTAGAGCCACGGCGCGAAGTTGATGACCAGGTACTTGAAGAACGGCAAGGTGGTGCCCGTCGCCGGAATGGTTTCGGTCGGCACCACGGGGTTGGCCGCGAGAAAGAGGCCCAGCATGACCCCGAAGCTCACCTGCCCCACCAGCTTCCACTTCGCCACCAGCCCGCGGGACTTCCCCTGGACGATCTTGAGGTAATCGTCCACGAAGCCGATGCAGCCCATCCACAGGATCGAAAGCATCGCCACCACCACAAAGCGATTGGTGAGCGGGGCCCAAAGCAGCGTCGGGATGATGGTGGCGAGCAGGATGATCAACCCGCCCATCGTGGGCGTGCCCCGCTTACTCTGGTGGCTGGCCGGACCCTCGGCCCGGACGATCTGTCCCACCTTCCGCTCGCGGAGCCGCCGGATCACCGCGGGTCCGACCACGAACGCCAGGAGCAGCGCGGTGACCGTCGCCCCCGCCGCCCTGAAGCTGATGTAGTTGAACAGATTGAAGATGATGTGGGTCTTGCCGAGCGGCGCGAGCCAATGATAGAACATCGGGCCTCAGTCGGAGGGGTTCGCGCGGGCGGTGAGCGCGGGAAGTATACGTTCGAGCGCCACCCCGCGGGATGCCTTGAGCACAATCACTTCGTCCCCCCGGAGCCGCGCCACGAGCGCCGGTCCGAGCGCCGGCGGATCGCTCGCGGTGAGCAGCCGGTCGCCGAGCGCGTCCGCATGAGGCGCGAGCGCGTGAACGAACTCCCCCACGACGGCCAGCAGATCGGGCTTCAGCGCCACCAGCTCCCGAGCCACATGGGCG
>JACCSE010000303.1 GCA_013813145.1 Gemmatimonadales bacterium | reverse complement strand
GGAAGCCCCGAGTGTCTCCTCGGGCGACCTGGGGCGACTCGGCGACGGTCCACACGCGGTTGACGCACGACGCGGGGGCGACCGCCGGCGAGCAGCCGGGCAGCAGGCGCAGCGCGGCGGCCGCGGCTCGGAATCCGAAGTGCTTCATCGACTTGGTCTCCAGCAGAGGTGTACCTCTCGTACCCGCCGGCGGTGGCGCGGTGCCGCCGCCCTCGGGGCGCGTTCCCAGTTCCTCTGGCTTGGCCTGCGGATGGATCGATAGAGGTGCTGAAGGTGGGCACATTCCGACTGCCTTCTCAGCGATCCGCACCTGCACTTGCGAACAGCGTTTCCTGGTGTGCATTAGCAAGGCTGGGAGGCACTGGTACGTGCTTCAGTACGTGGCTCTGAAGACGAAAAAACCCGTTGGCGGCGCGCTGACAATGAGCTTCCAGCCATGCTCGGGCGTCAGACGAGTTCAGGTGGTCACAGATCTGGTGGAGCTGTGACGGATCTTTCGGCACGATATAGTAAACCGAGTGCCTCGGCACTATCTCGCCGGCCTCGTCCGCCAGAAAAAACGGCCGTGAGGTAATGTCCTTGCACAGGATCTTGGGCCTGAGAATATCGGTAAGCGGAGGGTTCTCGTGGAACGCATACCAGCGCTTATGGGTGACGCACGTGCGCCTTTCTAGCCTACTTTGCTGCTCAGGCTGCCTCAGATAGGTCCCAAGTTCGCCAAGTTGTTCCTCCCCCAGCAGGTCGCCGCTCCTCCCATAAGGCACCAGGATCGAATGCGAAGAGTGCAGGGCCTGACCAATGCGGATTTGCCGGCCAGCGATGGTCGGAAAGGCAAAGCGCCAGAGGTTGGCTGGCAGCTGAGCGGTTGGGGTGACGAACACCGCATCGGCACCCGTGGCCACGCCACAGCTGACTCGGCGACAGATGTCGGCGAGCGTCAGCTCCGATCGAGGGGCGCTATCGCCGTTTATTGCCGGGATCCAGGACGTCCCGTCGGCCGGCAGCCGAACTTCCCGCCTGTCGCCATCCCGAAAGATGACTCGCGTAGGTGTGAGGGCTCGGCTGTTGACGATGGTGGTGATGGCAGGATATGTGACCAGATCACCGAAGGTCGTTTCATCAACCAGATGGATCTCCTCGATGGAGAACCGGGCCAACGCCCGGCGAAGCGGCTCGGCGGTACGCACGTAGAGGAACTTCTCCGGCGTGATGAAGACCAGGCGCCCACCTGGCTTCAGTAGCCGAAGCGCCTGCTCGTAGAAGAGGAGATAGAGGTCGAACCTACCTCGTGCGGTCGCGTACCTTTCCCGGTATCTCCCGCGCTCCGCTATGGTCAGATCGGTGATTGGGACGTAGGGTGGGTTGCCGATAACGTAGTCGAACAACTCCTTGCGCGGATCGAGAAAGTCTTCATTGAGAATTGCGACCGAGCTGAGTCCCGCCACGCCCCGCCTGGCTTCAGGTAAATGCCTGGGGTCGGACTCGATGCCTACGACTCGTGGAACTGCCACCTCGTGCTGGTTAGACCAGCGAACGATGCCCTGAATGAACGCACCGGAGCCGCACCCGGGATCGAGAATGAGGCTCCCCTGTCGCGGAGGGCATCCCTCGAACAGCTTGGCCACCATGGCGTCTACTACATGCTCAGGTGTCGGTACAAAACCCTTCAACGTTCAAACCTCCAGGTCGGTGCCATTCGGCTGACGACTCCGTCGCAAGGAAGATGCAGGTCCATGGCTCCCACGCCCAGCGCAAGAAAACGCGCTGTGAGGCACTAGCCATCCTCACCCTCAGGCTCAATGTCCTCCGCAAGGGCCGCCGGGCTCGGAGACGGCGGTTCAACAGGCTGAGCGGCCTTGAGTGCCATCAGATCCTGACAGGCACTGAACAGAACCCGCGCCAACGCCACGTGCGAGGGAACCGGGAGTGGCTTGTACGTCGTCGGCTGTGTCGTGGACACCGGCGTGAAACCAAAAGGCGCCGACGGCGTCGCTCACCTGCGCGGCGACGTCAGCGAAGCGAACGACCCGGGCGTGATCGTTGCTGCTGATGACTCGTGCCGCGATGAAGACGTAGGAGCGCGGCCGGACGGAGCGGAGCCACGTCGTCAGATTGCCCGCGATCGCGCTGGGCTGACTCCCTTGCTCCGCCAGAATCCGCGCGTACTCGGCCTTCAGGTCAATCGTCTTGAAGCCGATCTCCTTGATCCGCTTATCAAGATCCGCCGACCCCGCGCGCCCGATCGGCTGTTCTCTCGGACTGCCGGGATGCCGCGGTGTACCGACGGCCTTCGCCTCGAGCATGAACTCCACCACGCCCGTGCTGGGGAACGTGACGTCCAGATGATGCTTGGGAAAGATCAGCCCGGGAACGCCGCCCCGGCTGTAAAGAGTGACGCCGGCGCAGTTCTCCAGGAGCAGGGCGAGCAGATCGTTGAAGAAATCTCCCTTCCCGTTCTGGAGATCCCCCATGTCCGCAAGCCCGTTGGCCAGGTTCGCGTCGAACCTCTCCATGGCGGAGAGGAAGTGAGATTCGACCTGACCCCAGGCCTTCGGCTTCGATTTGACCGCTTCCTCGTACATCAGCTTCAGGGGGAGGCACCCTGGCTTGGTCGCAACCGTCTTGCTGGTCGTTCGCAGTCTCACCTGAGCCCTCATGCCGAACCTCTCATCATCGCGTCCCGGCTGGCGCTCGAGGCTCCCAGAGAAAGTTGACTACCCATGCCTGCTCTGGCCTTCCGAAGTAGCTCGTGGTGGCAAGGAAGTGCTTACAGTATGGTGTCACGAAGAACCTTGCGGAAGGCGCTTCCTGATGACAGTAACCCGCCCCTGCGGCTAGATTTAGCCCTTTCCTGATCTCTCATGACCCCGTGGGCCGATGACCGACACGAGCAAGCCGACCGCCCCCGCCCCCACCGGGACGACTCCGGACGCCGCCTACCACCCCGAAGCCGTCGAGGCCAAGTGGCAGACCCGCTGGGCCGAGCAGGGCACCAACGAGCCCGACCTCGACCGGGCGGAGCGGCCGTTCTACAACCTCATGATGTTCCCCTATCCCTCGGCCGAGGGGCTCCACGTGGGGAACATGTTCGCCTTCACCGGCGCCGACGCCTACGGCCGGTTCAAGCGCCTCCAGGGCTACGACGTCTTCGAGCCGATCGGGTTCGACGCGTTCGGCATCCACAGCGAGAACTACGCGATCAAGCTGGGCATCAACCCCGCCGAGCTGATCCCGCGCAACATCGAGAACTTCCGCCGCCAGCTCCGGAGCATCGGCGGGATGTTCGACTGGCGCCACGAGCTGTCCACCACCGACCCGCGCTACTACAAGTGGACCCAGTGGGTCTTCCTCCAGCTCCTGAAGGCGGGGAAGGCGTACCGGAAGGCCGCCGCGGTCAACTGGTGTCCCAAGGACAAGACCGTGCTCGCCAACGAGCAGGTCATCAACGGCCGCTGCGAGCGCTGCGGGACGGCGGTGGAGCAGCGCACGCTGGAGCAGTGGTTCTTCCGGATCACCGAGTACGCCGACCGGCTGCTGGCCGACCTGGACGACGAGTCCAAGATGGATTGGTCGGACAGCACTACGACCGCTCAGCGGAACTGGCTGGGACGCTCGGAGGGGGCGGAGGTGGATTTTCCGCTGAGCGGGGCAGAGTCGTCCATTCGGGTGTACACCACTCGGCCGGACACTCTGTTCGGGGCGACGTTCATGGTGCTCGCGCCGGAGCATCCGCTGGTGGATGCGCTGACGGCGGCCGAGCAGCGGGGCGCGGTCGAAGCGTACCGCAAGGCGGCGGCGTCGAAGGACCTCGTCTCCCGCAAGGTGGGCGACCGAGACAAGACCGGGGTCTTCACCGGCGGCTACGCCCGCAATCCCGCCACCGGCCGGGATATCCCGGTCTGGATCGCCGACTACGTTCTGATGGAATACGGCACCGGCGCCATCATGGCCGTGCCCGGGCACGACGAACGCGACTTCGACTTCGCGCGGAAGTTCGGGTTGCCCATCGTCCGCGTCGTCGCCGAGCCCTCGTCATCGCAAGCGGCCCCTCCGCTGTCATCCCGAGCGGAGCGAGGGATCTTGCCCGCCGAGCCGGACCAACCGCTCGACGCCGCCTACACCGACAACGAAGCCGGCGTCCTGGTCAACTCCGATCAGTTCAACGGCCTCCCGGTGCCGGAAGCCAAGCGCGCGGTCACCCACTGGCTGGAGGAGACCGGGGCGGGCAAGGGCGTCGTCCGCTACCGCCTCCACGACTGGTGCATCTCCCGCCAGCGCTACTGGGGCCCGCCCATCCCCATCATCTACTGCGACGACCACGGCGCCGTCCCGGTCCCGGAGCAGGACCTCCCCGTCCAGCTCCCGCTGATCGAAGACTTCGCCCCCGACGACAGCGGCATCTCCCCGCTCGCCCGGCACGAGGAGTGGTATTACGCCCCCTGCCCGACGTGCGGCAAGCGCGGCCGGCGCGAGACCGACGTGAGCGACACCTTCCTCGACTCGGCCTGGTACCACCTGCGCTACCCGAGCACCGAGTTCGACGACCGCCCCTTCGACCCCGCGCGCACCCGCAAGTGGCTCCCGGTGCACAGCTACATCGGCGGCAACGAGCACGCCGTCCTGCACCTGCTGTATGCCCGGTTCGTCACCATGGTGCTCCAAGAGCTGGGCCACCTCCACTTCGACGAGCCCTACCGCCGCTTCCGGGCCCACGGACTGATCGTCAAGGACGGCGCCAAGATGTCCAAGTCGCGGGGCAACGTCGTCGTCCCCGACGAGTTCATCGCGCGCTGGGGCGCCGACACCTTTTGCATGTACCTCATGTTCCTGGGCCCGTTCCAGGAGGGCGGCGACTTCCGCGACGAGGGCATCAGCGGCCCGCGGCGGTTCCTGGACAAGGTCTGGGCGCTGGTGGTCGACTCCTGCCGCACGGTGGCGGACGACGAGATCCGGCACGAGGTGCTGGTCAAGTACCACCAGACGGTGAAGCGGGTCACCGAGGGCATGGAGGAGCTGCGGTACAATACCTCGATCGCGGCGCTGATGGAGTTGGTGAACGCGCTCCGGGCGGACACCTGCACCCATCGGTCGCTGGTGGAGGGGCTCGTCATCATGCTCGCTCCGTTCGCGCCGCACTTCGCGGAGGAGAGCTGGGAGCGGCTGGGGAGCGCGGGGTCGGTGTTCGACGCGCGGTGGCCGGGGTGGGATGAGGGGCTGGTGGTGGAGGACCGGGTGGATGTCGTGGTGCAGGTGAACGGGAAGACTCGGTCCAGGGTGCAGGTGCCGCGGGACGCGGACGAGGTGACGGTGGCCGCGGCCGCGCTGCGGGATGCGGCGGTGCAGCGGTTCGTGGAGGGGAAGTCGGTGCGGA
>JACCSE010000291.1 GCA_013813145.1 Gemmatimonadales bacterium | reverse complement strand
GGGTGCCCCGCACCATTCCCATCCGGCTCGCCAGGATTGCCCGCAGCACCCGTCCCCCGTCCATCGGGAACGCGGGGATGAGGTTGAAGAGCAGGAGGAAGACGTTCACCCGCATCAGGAAGGTGAGGACGTCGCTGTCGGGCTCGAGCTGGCCGAGGGTAGGCTGGGCGCCGATCGCCAGGAGGACGAGGTACAGCGCGACCGCGATCGCCAGCGTGACCGCCGGGCCGGCGATTGCGATGAGCAGCTCCTGGCGGGGCACGCTCGGAATCCGCTCCAGCCGGGCCACCCCGCCGATGGGCAGCAGGAGGACGTCCGGGGTGCGCACCCCGAACCGGCGGGCCATGAGGATGTGACCGAACTCGTGGAGGAGGACGCAGGCGAACAGCGCGAGCAGCATCAGTGATGCGGCGACCGCGCCGGCAGGGCCCCCCTGCTGGTACCCCGCCAGCGCCCAGAAGGCGACCAGGATCAGGAACGTGACGTGGACCTTGATGTCGGTGCCGGCGATCCGGCCGATCGTGTACGACCATTTCATGCGAGCGTCTCCGTCTCCACTGCCGTAAGATATACCGCAGAGAGGGAGGTCAGGGCGGAGCCCAGGGTGCAGGCGCGCGCCCCGTACCTCATGCCGAGCGCAGCGAGGGACCTGCTCCCCCGGGGTTCGATACCCGCTGAGTAGGTCCCTCGCTGCCCTCGGGATGAGGTACGTCGGCGATTCCCGCCCCGCTCAGCCGATCGCGCGAATTCCCAGCCGGAGCCTTCCCGGCAAGTCGAACTGCGGCCGGGCGCAGACCGTCAGCATGGGGATTACCGCTTCCACCTGGTCGAGCCCGAGCGGATCGCGCTCGGCCCAGCGCGCCAGCGCGCGGCGGAAGATGAGCTGGGCGTCGATCGACGGCAGGTCGAAGGTCCGGATGTAGTGCATGATGCCCTCGTCGGGCGAGCACTCGCCGGCCAGCAGCTCGGCCGTCTCGATCGCCATCCGCACGTGAATCGCCGCCACCGCCTCGTCGGAAAGCGACGCGGCGAGCCGGCACTCGAGATTGGTGTCCTCCACGTACTGGGCCCGCCGCTTGAGCGCATCCAGCATCTGGTCCGGGCGGAGCGGGTTCCAGCCGGCCGACGGAATCTCGGCCTCGGGTGAATGCTCCACCAGGTCGGCCAGGGCGATGAGCGCCCGGGCGCGCACGGTGTCGGTCATCGCGGCCGGGACGCCGACTTCTCGGAAGTAGCGGTCGAGCGCCTCGTCCACGGCGAGGCGGGAGCGAAGGCGCCGCACGAAGGCCGCGGCCTGACTCTGATAGGTGTCGGCGAGCCCTTCCCATGCCCGGGCGAAAAGCACTTGAAGGCGAAGGCGCGTCGGGCTGGAGAACCGGCGCGAAGCGATCAGACTGGGCGCGGCCATGCGACCCTCCTTGATGTCTGCCAGTGGCGCGAGCTCGAAACGTCGCGAGAGCGGCTTGCGTCCCCTCCCGCTCGCGAGCTTCGTGCCCACTGACCGGACCTGCACCGGTAGCGTAGGAGGCTGGTCCGCAAAGGCTTGTGGGGCTGCGAGAGTTTGCAGGGAGGACCGGCCGCGACCCGGTGTAGCGGCGGCGCTACGCGAGATCGTGACGTATTGGAGCTAGGCGCCGCCCTACAGGATGACCTCTACCGTCATTACGTTTGCCTGTTCCCTGTAGCCGGAGTACTCCGATCGCCACTACCGCCGCACCCCCCGCCTCAGCCTGGACCGCCAAGGACGCCGAGAAGCTCTACAACATGAACGGGTGGGGCCTGGGGTTCTTCCGAGTCAACCCGGAAGGCCACGTCTCGGTGCATCCGGACGCCAACCGGAAGCGCGGGCTCGATCTCTTTCACCTCGCCATGGATCTCCATGCCCAGGGCGTCGGGCTGCCGCTTCTGCTCCGGTTCTCCGACATCCTCCGCGCCCGGATCCAGGCGCTCTCGGGCGAGTTCGGAAACGCCATCAAGGAGTTCGGGTACGAGGGCACCTACACCACCGTCTACCCGGTGAAGGTCAACCAGCAGCGGCACGTGGTGCAGGAGATCGTCGAGTTCGGCGCGCCCTTCGGCGTGGGGCTCGAGTGCGGCAGCAAGCCCGAGCTCCAGGCGGTGCTGGGACTCAACGAGAGCAGCACCCATCTGATCGTCTGCAACGGCTACAAGGACGAGGAGTACATGCGGCTGGCCCTCATGGGCCAGAAGCTGGGCCACACCGTGATGATCGTCCTGGAGCAGCTGGGTGA
>JACCSE010000264.1 GCA_013813145.1 Gemmatimonadales bacterium | reverse complement strand
AGTAAGGGCAGCGGGTACGCTGCATCAGGTTGCCGCCCATCGACGCCATGTTGCGGAGCTGTGGGCTCGCGCTGAGCTCCAGCGCGCGTGCGACGGCCGGGATGCGCCGGCGCACCTCCGGGTGCGCCGCGACGTCGCTCATCCTCGCCAGTGCCCCGAGACGGAGAGCCGAGCCCCTCACCTCGATGCCGGCCAGGGGGAGGGCGTTGATGTCGAGCAGACGGCGCGGCGTGGCGATCCGCTCCTTCATCCAGTTCAACAGCTCGGTGCCGCCGGCAATGAACGCCGCTTCCGGGTCCCGGGCGATCGCCGCCACCGCCGCCTCGGGATCGTCGATCCGTTCGTAGCTGAAAGGGTCCACGGCTCAGGCCCCGGCTCGCCCCGCGCCGGCCGCCTGCACCGCCGCGACGATGTTGGGGTACGCGCTGCAGCGGCAGAGATTCCCGCTCATCCATTCCCGGATCTCCTCCGAGTTGCCGGCGTGACCCTCGCGGATGCAGGCCACGGCCGACATGATCTGCCCCGAGGTGCAGAATCCGCACTGGAAGGCGTCGTGCTCGATGAAAGCCTCCTGGACCGGGTGCAGCTCGTCGCCCCGGGCGAGGCCCTCGATGGTGGTGATCGCACGGCGCTGCTGCATGATCGCGAGGGTCATGCATGAGAGGATCCGCCGCTCATCCACGTGGACCGTGCAGGCGCCGCACTCGCCGCGGTCGCAGCCCTTCTTGGTGCCGGTCAGGTGGAGCCGTTCGCGGAGCGTGTCGAGGAGGGAGGCGCGGGGATCGAGGTCCAGCCGGTGCTCGGTCCCATTCACGGTGAGGGTGACCGGCACCGCGATCGGTGCCGCCCGCCGGGCGGGGGCTGACTCCGGGCCCATGCCGGGCACCGCGCCCATTGCCGCGGCCCCTCCAGCGGCGGCACCGAGGGTCTGGAGAAATTCCCGGCGGTCGAAGATCGGATCGTCCATACGGCTTGCAGGATACGCTGCGGGCGGGGGCCGGTCCAATGCGCGGCCGGTCTTGGACGATGCCGGAGGCGCATGGGTCGGGGGAGGGCTGAGTCAGCCCTTTCGACCGGACCTCGTCGGCATGAAATTCGTGACGGCGGACGGCGGACCGCGACGCGGCCCGTGGGCCCGAGGCTTGCCTCACGACCCGGAGAGAACCCATGCCCCGACTACCCTGGCTGCTCCAATTCACCGACTTCGCCCTCCTCTTCATGCGGCTCCTGGTCGGCTGGGTGTTCATCTGGAGCGGGTGGAGCCATGCGAAGGATCCGGTCGAACGGGGCAAGAGCATCGGTATGAGCCCGGGGTTCACCCGCTTTCTCGGCGTCGCGGAGGTTGCCGGCGGATTCGGCGTGGCAGTCGGAGTGCTGCCTCAGTTGGCCGCGCTGGGGCTCATCCTCATCATGGTCGGCGCCATCCAGAAGAAGATCTCCGTCTGGCACAGCGGCTTCTGGGGCAAGCACGGCACCGACGGGTGGCACTACGACCTGCTGCTCGTGGCCATGAACCTGGTGATCGCCACGACGGGCGGGGGAAGGCTCGTCCTGCTCTAGGTCGCCGGGCGCCCATCATCCTCAAGGATTGGACCGACCCGCGAGCAGCCGCTCAGTTACTTTTTCGTCTCCCAGGCCAGCTCGATCTCGTCGGCCGCCTTCCGCAGGATCTCGGCGACGTGCTTGAGCGACGGGTGCTCGGGTCCCCGGCGCCATGCTCGCCCGAAGGTCACCTTCGCCAGCCGGCCGAAGGCACTGTGGATTTCGCCCATGTCACCCCCGGCGAAATCGCGGACGGTTTGGCGCACCCGGTCGAAGATCTCGTCCAGGGCGTCTCGATTCTCCTCCAGGAACCTCTCGCCTTCGGGCGTGATGTGGTACACCTTCTTGCCCTCGGCCTCGACCACCCTGACGTAGCCCTGATCTTCCAGGAGCTGAAGCGTGGGATAGACCGTCCCGGCCGACGGCGTGTAGCAGCCGGCCATCCTCTCCTCCAGCCCCTTGATGACGTCGTAACCGTGGCGGGGTTTTTCCTTGAGGAGGCGGAGGACCACGAACTTCACCTCGCCCGACTCGAAGATCTGGTTGCGGCGCCCGCCCCGGGGCCCGAAGCCGGCGGCCCAGCCCTTTGGGCCGAACCCCGCGGAGAAGAACTCACCGAATCCCCAATCCTTACGCTGGCCGCACATGGAGCACGCTCCCCTCTGATTCGTAGTGTCTTACGATATATCGTACGACATATTCACTGAGTACGCAAGTCCTCTCACCCGGCTGTCACCCTCAATGGGGTGAAGGCGGCAGGACCCTGACGCGTGCCGCTGCGCTACGTTCAGGGGGACATCGACCGAACGACACGCCGAATGAGCGACACGAACCCCCTGCCCGCCGCCAGTTTTCTGGCCATCGCCGAGCGCGGAATCGGCGATGCGCTGACGCTGCTGCCGAGTCTCCGCGCCCTCCGCGCCGCCCATCCCGCCTTGCGGATCGAGCTGCTCACCCCCGGCCTCTTCCCGCTCGCCGAGAACTTGCTCAGCACGGCCACGGTGCTCGATCACCGGCCGCTCGCCGGTCTCGGCACCGAAGCGCGCCTCGCCTGGCTTGGGGAGCGGAACTTCGAGTGGGTCTGGAATACCGAGGGTGAACGGGGGCCCTGGACCGCGGCGCTGCAGGGTTCGGAGAACCCACGCTGGGTCAACGCCCCGGCCCAGCGCGAGTGGGGGAGCAGGCAGGTACTCGGCGTGCGGCTGGAGCAGCTTCGCAAGCTGTTTCCCGACCTCAGCGGGCCCGGTGAGCCCGGCCTATCCCTCACGCCGGCTCAAGCGGCGGCCAGCCGATCGTTCCGCTCGCAGTTTCCTCGCGACTCGATGCTCGTCGCCATCCAACCGGGCGCCGGAGACCTCAACCGGCTCTGGCCGGCCGAGAAGTTCCGCGCCCTGGCCTTGGCGCTGGCCGAGCGGCCGCGCCTGAGGGTGTTCCTCTTCCTCAGCGATGCCGGAGTGTTCTTCCCCACGCCCGAAATTTCACCCGAGCTACCCAATCTGCACTTCGTGTCGGAGCCGCTCGATGCCGTTGTCCCCAAGCTCGCCGCCTGCGATCTGTGCATCGGGAACGACAGCGGCTTCTACCACCTGGCCTTCGCGCTCGGCGCGAGGGTGGTCGGCATTCACCGCTCGCTGCGTGGCGCGCGGCGATGGGCTTACCGCTCCCCCCGGTCGCGAGTGGTGATCTGCTGGATGCCGCGCCAGCTTCGGCGGGACTGGACCGAGTGGGTGTCGGTGCGGCGGGTGCTGGGGGCAGCGCGGCGGCTCGTACCGGAGCTCTAACGGGCATTTCCCGTCGTTCACGGCGTTCAGTCCAACCTGTTGAGTGTCTGCGGCTGTTCACCACGAAGGCACCAAGAGCACGAAGGACACGAAGGATTCACCACCAACACCTCAGTGCTGAACTCCTCCGGAGCGGAATGAGACGAATGCTGACTTGGTGAGGAGCCCTCTGTGTCCTTCGTGCCCGACGCCGCGGTCGCGGCGCGCAGCTCGGAGATCGCGGTGCTGCTGACGCTCGGCTTTCACCCACGGAGCGTGCTGGCCAGCTTCCTGGCGGAGTCCGCGCTGATCGCGCTGGTGGGAGGCGTGATCGGCGCGCTGCTCGCGCTGCCCATCAACGGGGTCGTCACGAGCACGACCAGCTGGGCCAGCTTCAGCGAGATCGCGTTCAGCTTCCGGGTGACGCCGGGCCTGCTGTTGGCCGGGATGTGCTGCGCGCTGGTGATGGGATTGATCGGAGGGTTCTTCCCCGCTCGCCGGACGGCGAATCTGCCGGTGGTGCAGGCATTGCGCTAAGGTGACGCGCGACGGCCGCAACGGGAAAGGGCCGGGGATGCTTCCCCGGCCCTTTCCGTTGATGTAGCCGTGCCCCTGCGGTCAGCGCTGGGAGACCGACCCGCCGGTCACCTGAAACCCCGCCCGCCGATTCATCGCCCAGGCGTTCTCGCCGTTGCCCGGATCCAGCGGCCGCTCCTCGCCGTAGCCCACCGTCTCCAGCCGGCCCGCGTCGATGCCCTGCTGCACCATGAACCGCTTGGCCTCCGCCGCACGGCGGTTGCTCAGCGCCAGGTTGTACTCGTCCGAGCCGCGCTGATCCGCGTGCCCATCGATCCGAAGCGTCAGGCCAGGCAACGACCGAAGCACGCCGACCTTGGCAGCCACGATCGCCCGCGCCTCGGGGCTCAGGTCTGCGCGGTCGAGGTCGAAGTTGATCTGCTTTTCGAGGGTCATGCGCCAGGCGTCCGCGTCGGGATCGAGCCGCTCGACCACGACCGGGGTCGACGCCGGCATCGCCGGGGCGGGCGGCATCGGCGTTTCGCTGACCGGCTCCGGCGCCTCGGCGACTTCCTTGCTGCCGCAGGCCGAGGTGAGCAGCCCGATGCCGACGACGGCGACGATGAGTCTGTGCGAGTAATCCATCGAGTCCTTCTCCGGGAGTGAGGTGAGGGAGCGGCCTTGGCTCGAAATCGGCCACCACCGAGGTGCCCCCGGGCACGGGGCGTGCCCTGTCGGAGAGGGATTTCGATGGACGCTGCTAAGCCGATATCCGACTGAGGGTTACACGGCGAAAGAAGTTCACCTTCTCGAACCTCGCTTCTACCAGCGGCGTGGCAGCATGCAAGAACCGGCATAGGATGCACGGTCGTAGCGTCAAGTTTGCGGCGGCCTGGCCCCCGGCACTACCCGCCGGCACCACTCCGCGGTCGTCATGGCCAGCTCCTCCAGGACCTCGGCCTCGCTCCTGCCCGATCGCTTGAGCACCGCGAACGAGTGGTCGCCGCCCTCGATTACATGCAGCGTCGCCCTGGGGCCGAGGCGCCGGCAGACGGCGGCGATGAGATCGAGCCCGGCGAGCGTGTCACGGGTGCCCTGAAGGAAGAG
>JACCSE010000263.1 GCA_013813145.1 Gemmatimonadales bacterium | reverse complement strand
CTGTAGGCCTGAGCCCCTGCCCGCCCGGCCACGCGCCAGAACTGCTCCCGGGCGGCCGCTTCGAAATCGGCCCGCAGGGCCCGGATCAGCGCCGCCGAGCCGGCTTCGGCACCGGTGTCGGCCGCCGCGAGCACGCGGGCCGCGTCGGCTCGGCGGAAGGGGCGCACCATGGGAGACGGATCGGCGATGTCGCCTCGGGCGATCAGATGCTCGAGGAGCGGGAGACGGGGGTCGTCGAGTGGGAGATACGGCGAGGCCTGAGCGGCCGCACGCGCCGGCGCGAGCGCGCCGAGGAGCACCCCGGCGGCGAGCACATATCCGCTGAATGGCCGCATCGGGGCGTAAGGTAACACTTCCCGCTTTCCGGCCCTATCTTCCCCGGTGCCCGAGCACGGGTAGGGTTGCGGTATTGCGATACCGCGGCGCGGAAAACAGTGTGACACCACTCAGCAACCGAGGTAGGATGGATGGCGGCGAAACAAGACAGCCTCGACCCGCAGACTCGTGACCTGGTGCGCTTCGCCGCAGCCATCGCCCAAGGCTACGAGCCCGAATTGCGCGACCGGGTGGCCCCGCTCCGGTCCTCGCAGGTGCCGGTGCAATGGGTCGAGGAGTTGTTGCTTCAGTCGGTGCTGATGACGGGCTATCCGCGCGCTCTGGTCGCGTTCACGGTGTGGCGCAAGTTCAGCGGCGTTCCGGCGCCGGATGACGGCGAAGGTCTCGACTACGGGCAGGCGGGAGAGTGGACCCGCCGGGGAGAAGAGGTCTGCGGCACGGTGTACGGCGAGAACTATCGCAAGCTGCGCGACAGCGTCCGGGTGCTGCATCCGGCGGTGGACTCCTGGATGCTCACCGAGGGCTACGGCCGTACGCTGGCCCGGCCCGGCCTCGACCTCATGCGGCGGGAGCTCTGCACGGTAGCCCAGACGGCGGTGCTGGAGACGCCACGGCAACTCCATTCGCACCTCCGCGGAGCCCTCAACGCGGGGGCGTCGTTCGGGCAGATCGAAGGCGTGCTCTCGATCGTCAATCCCCTGCTCTCGTTCGACCAGTGGAAAAAGGTGAAGGAGCTCTGGCGCAGCGTGCGCGATGGGTGGGCACCGGCGAACTGATGTTCATCGATCGCGCGGTCGTGCGGACAACCGGCGGCACCGGTGGGTCGGGCGCAAGCTCGTTCGCCCGGTTCAAGTACAAGCCCAAGGGCGGGCCCGACGGCGGCGACGGCGGCCATGGCGGCAGCGTGTTCGTCCGCGGCGACCCCAACCTCGCGACCCTGCTCGATTACCGATACCGCGTCGAGTGGAAGGCGGATCGGGGCGAGCACGGAAAAGGAAAGACCCAGACCGGCGCGTCGGCCGACGATATCTACCTGCCGGTCCCACCGGGCACGCTCATCCGCGATGCCGACAGTGGAAGCCTCCTGGGTGAGATCCTCGGCCCCGGCGACACCGTACGGGTAGCGCAGGGCGGCCGGGGCGGCCGGGGCAACGCCCGCTTCGCCACCTCCACCCACCAGGCCCCGCGCGAGTGGGAGCCAGGCGAGGAGGGCGAAGACCGCCAGATCGAGCTGGTGCTCAAGCTCATCGCCGACGTCGGGTTGGTCGGCGAACCCAACGCGGGGAAGAGCACGCTGCTCTCGGTCATCTCCGCCGCTCGACCCAAAATCGCCGACTATCCGTTCACCACCCTGGAGCCGAACCTGGGGGTGGCGGCACTGTCCGGGCACCGGACTTTCGTGGTGGCGGACATTCCCGGCATCATCGGAGGCGCGCACCAGGGAAAGGGGCTAGGACTGCGCTTTCTGCAACACGTGGAGCGTACCCGGGTGCTGGCGTTTCTGGTTCCGCTCGACGCGCCCGATCCTCAGGAGACGTACGAAGGCCTTCGCCATGAGATCGCGCGGTACAGCGCGGCCCTGGCCGGAAAGGCGCACGTCATCGTCCTCACCAAGCTCGACCTGCTCGGACCGGGCGCCGAGGCCCCCCGCATCGCGGCGCCGGAGGCCGCAGGGACGCTCGCCATCTCCAGCGCGGCGGGCACCGGGGTTGAGGAGCTGAAGGAATATCTGTGGAAGTTCGTCGAGACCGCCAAGGCAGACGAGGTCGAGCAACCGGCCACTGCTGAGCACGAGGAGTGGGATCTGAAGGAGGAGGAGCGGTGACTGACGAAGAGCGCGCGGCGTGGGTGGCGCTGGCGCTGGTTCCCGGCGTCGGCCCCGTCCGACTCCAGAGTCTCCTCAGAATCTGCCAGACCCCGCTCGGCGCCCTCGCGGCGCCGTTCGCATTTTTGTGCACCGTACCCGGGATGTCGGCGGCCGCGGCCACGGCGGTCAAGGCGACAACACTGACCGCGGGCCTGCGGGTGCTGGAGCAGGTAGAGCGAGCCGGTGGCCGGGCGTTGCTGGCGACCGACGCCGAGTTCCCGGACCGGCTGCGGCAGATCCCGGACCCGCCGCCGGTCCTGTTCGCGCAGGGCTACCTGGGACTGCTGGAGCGGGCGGCGGTCGCCATCGTGGGGAGCCGGGATCACTCGGGCTACGGCGCGGAGGTGGCGCGCCAGATGGCATGGGAGGCCGCCGCGGCCGGCGTGGTGGTGGTGAGCGGCATGGCGCGGGGGCTGGACGCCGTGGCGCACGGGGCCGCGCTCGACGCCGGCGGCGGTACCATCGGGGTGCTCGGCAACGGGCTCGGCGTCGTGTATCCGGCCGCGAACCGACTGCTGTACGAACGGGTGATCGCGGATGGTCTGCTCCTCACCGAGTTCCCGCCCGGCGAACGGCCCAACGCGGGCAGCTTCCCCCGGAGAAACCGGATTATCAGCGGGCTGGCTCGGGTGACGGTGGTGGTGGAGGCGGGAGAGGGCTCCGGCGCGCTCATCACCGCGGGGGCGGCGTTGGACCAGGGGCGGGAGGTGATGGCGGTGCCGGGCCCGATCACGAGTCCGCACTCGGTGGGTCCCAACCGGCTGATCCGCGACGGAGCCGCGCCCCTGCTCGAAGCCCGCGATCTGCTGGACCATTACCCGGATGTTACTCCGCCGGCACAGGCGCGGCGGTACGAGTCGCGGGTGGGACCGGCGGTGAAGGAATTGCCGGAGTCGCTGGGTGCTGGGGACCGGGCGGTGGCGGAGCTGTTGGGTGCGGAGCCGGTGGTGCTGGACGACCTGGTCTTTCGATCGGGCCGAAGCGCGCGGGAGTTGCTCGCGGTGCTTTGCGGGTTGGAGATCGCGGGGGTGGTGGAGAAGGGGG
>JACCSE010000258.1 GCA_013813145.1 Gemmatimonadales bacterium | reverse complement strand
ATTCGGCGGGGACCCGGAGCGCTGGCGCCGCTGCGCGCGGGAACAGAGCAGGGTCACCCACCGCGATTCCCGCTGCGCGGCGGGCGCGGTGGCCATCGCGGGTGCGGTCGCGCTCGCCGCGGAGCCGGGCCCGGTGCGGGCCGGTGATTTCCTCGGCCAGCTCGCCGCCTGGGCCATGCCCGAGGACCACGCGATGGCCGGCGCGATTGAGGACCTCACGGCCTGGGTGGGGCTCGAGTCAGAGGCCGCGGCCCGCCGCCTCCGCGTGACCGAGGCGGGGATCTCTCCGTTCGTGATTCCAAGCGTCGTGTGGAGTCTCTATGCCTTTCTCCAGAGCCCCGACGACTACTGGGAAGCGGTCTGCACCGCCATCGCCGTCGGGGGTGACACCGATACGATGGCGGCGATGACCGGCGCGATCGCCGGCGGACGACTGGGAACCGGGGCGCTCCCTCCCACCCTCATCGCTCGCCTGAGGGACCGGGGCCACTGGGACGCGGCGGCTCTGAGCCGCTTGGCCCGCGAGTGCACCGAGCTCGCCTGAGGGGGCGGAGCCGTGCCCCGCCCGACTGGCGCAGCCTTCCCCGTAACAATGGTTACATTGTCAGTTGTGACCGGCCCATCCTGGTGTGTCCTGTCCTACCGCCTCCCAAGGGAGCCGACTCGACTCCGGCTCGCGGCATGGAGGCGCCTCAAGCACTTGGGGGCAGTGGTTCTGCACGACGCCGTGTGGCTCTTGCCGGCGGACCCCACGACGCGGGAGGCCTTCGAGTGGCTCGCCGAGGAAATCGAGCAACAAGGCGGCACCGCCTTTACCTGGGAGGGCCTGAGTTCGGACGCGGCACAGGCCCAGGCGATCGTCCGTCGCTTTCAGGCTCAAGCCGATGCGCGCTACGCCGAGATCGTGGATTCCGCGTCGGAGCTCTCCCGGCTCGCCGTGCGGATGCGGCCGGTCAACGAGCCGCGGCTGCATCAGATCCGCCGGCGGCTGGTCGGCCTGGACCGGGCAATCCGCCTGGAACGCCGGCGGGACTACTTCCGCTCGCCGGCACGGATTGCGACCGAGCAGGCTGTGGGAGATGCTCTTGCCGAGCTCGACCGCCGGCTCGAGCGCCAGCCCGTGCGCGCCGCCCGCTGAAAGGAGTAGAAATGCTGTGGGTCACCAGGCCACGCCCGCACATTGACCGCACGGCGTGCGCGTGGCTCATTCGGCGCTTCGTCGATCCCGAGCCCACCTTTGCGTTTGCCAGCGACGCCGACGCCGCTGCACGGCTCAGCGGCACGCCTTTCGATATGCGCGGGGTCGCGCTAGGCCACCAGGAGGGGAGGTGCTCGTTCGAGAGCATCTTGCACGAGTACCTCCTCGACGATCCGGCGCTTCGCGAAATCGCCGTTATGGTTCACGACGCCGACCTCGACGACGAGAGATTCGGGAGCCCCGAAGCGCCGGGGCTCGATGTGGTGGTGCGTGGCCTTGGTCTGGTGATCCCGGATGACCATGAGCTGCTTACGGTCACGGACCGGGTTTACGACGGCCTCTACGCCTGGTTCCGCGGTCTGGGGAGTTGACTTGTCAACCTTGTCAGACTCCGCGACACTACCCTCCCAGTGAGGATCCCATGCAGGTACATCGAGGCAGGCGACCCCGCATTACCCCCGGCCTTCTGTTGGCGTTTGTCGTCCTGGCACCCGCCGCTTGCAACCCCGCTGACGGCGAGATTTCTGATCGCGGTGCTGCGGCCAGTTCGCCTGCGGCCGGGGTGGAGTTGACACAGGCACCCTCCGACTCGATAGCCTGGAAGGCTGTCGATCGGGCCTTGGGTCGTAAAGGGGAGGTGCAGCCAGGCGGCATCTACAAATTCAGCATGCCCCGAAGCGATCTCGCCGTGACCTCCGCCGGGGTCCGGATCAAGCCGGCACTCGCGCTGGGCTCGTGGCTGGCGTTCAAGCCGAAGGGGGCTGGAGTGGTGGCGATGGGGGACCTCGTCCTGACGGAGCGGGAGTACGTTCGGGTTCTCGCTCGTCTACGGCAGGGAAACGTGGGACAAACCGCGCTGCACAAGCACCTGCCGGAGCAGTCTCCGCCGCTCTGGTGGATGCACATTCACGCCGAGGGCGACCCGCTGCCGATCGCCGCGACGGTGAAGGCCGCGCTCGCTCTCACTGGCACACCGGCGGAGAGTGCTCCCCGCGCCTCATCAGGTACCTCGACCGACGCCACCAGCCTTGACACGGCCGCGATCGATGACGCCTTGGGCCGCGGAGGAGACATGAGCGGTGGCGTCTACCACATCAGTGTGCCGCGGGCCGAGACCATCCGTGCGGGCGCCATCGAGGTGCCGCCGTCCATGGGGACCGCGACGGCGCTCAACTTCCAGCCGACCGGCGGCGGCAAGGCGGCGATCAACGGCGACTTCGTCCTGCTCGCGGACGAGGTGCAGCCCGTGATCGCGGCGCTGAATGCGAGCGGCATTCAGGTGGTCGCCCTCCACAATCACATGCTCGAGGAAGAGCCGCGCCTCTTCTTCATGCACTTTTGGGCCAACGACGACGCCGTGAAGCTCGCGCGCGGCCTCAAGGCGGCGCTCGACAAGACCAATTCGGCCCAGCCTTAGAAAAAACCGCATGGACACGACCGCGGCAACGCCGCAAGGTGATGCTCCCGAGCCAACACCGCAGCCGGCGCCGCCCTATTCCCTCCGGCAACTGACCATCTACTTCCTCAAGCTCGGCACCATCGGATTCGGCGGTCCGGTGGCGCTGGTCGAGTACATGCACCGGGATCTGGTCGAGCGGCGGGGTTGGATCGCCGAGGGCGACTATCGCGACGGCTTGGCGCTGTCGCAACTCGCCCCGGGACCGCTCGCCGCGCAGCTCGCGATCTACCTCGGATTCGTGCACTATCGGGTCACCGGTGCCACGGCCGCCGGCATCGCCTTCGTCCTGCCCTCGTTCCTCATGGTGGTGGCGCTCGGGTGGGCCTACGTGCGCTACGGCGGACTCGCCTGGGTACAGGCGGTGTTCTACGCCGTGGGTGCCGCCGTCATCGGCATCATCGCGTACAGTGCGTACAAGCTGACCCGCAAATCCATCGGGCGCGCTCCACTGCTCTGGGCGATCTACCTGGTGGCCGGCGCCGTGACGGTAATCACCGAGTCGGAGCAGGTCTGGCTGTTTCTCGCCGCCGGCCTCGTTACCTGGTTGGTGATGGCACCTCCGGATCTCAGGAGGCTTCGGGGGCGGCTGCCTGCGGTGCTGCTCGTTCCGGCCGGACTGGACGTTCCGGGCGCCACCGGACTCGATCTGGACCTGCTGGGCCGGATCCTCGCGTACTTCACCTATGCGGGGGCGTTCGTCTTCGGCAGCGGGCTCGCGATCGTGCCGTTCCTCTACGGAGGCGTAGTGCAGGAGCACGACTGGCTCACCGACCAGCAGTTCCTCGACGCCGTCGCGGTTGCACTCATCACTCCGGGCCCGGTGGTGATCACCACGGGCTTCATCGGCTTCCTGCTGGCGGGCCTCCCGGGGGCGATGGTCGCCGCGGCGGCGACGTTCCTCCCGGCCTACTTTCTCACCATCATCCCGGCGCCCTACTTCAAGAAGTACGGCAAGCAGCGCGGCGTGGCCGCGTTCGTGGACGGGGTGACCGCCGCGGCGATCGGGGCGATCGGCGGCGCCGTGATCGTCCTGGGGCGCCGCTCGGTGGTGGACCTCCCGACCGCGCTGATCGCGGTCGGCACGGGGGTCCTGCTCTGGAAGGCGAGGGTGCCGGAGCCGGCGATCATCCTCGCGGCGGCGATGCTGGGGCTGCTGATAGCCGATAGCCGATAGCGGATAGCAATCCGCTATCGGCTATCGGCTATCGGATACTCTGTGTTATTCTTGCCGGACGCACACCGGAAACGTTCCGCTCACGGTCGAGGCGCATATGCCGCACGGGAAAATCTACCAGGACGTCACCGAGACGGTCGGCAACACTCCCCTCATCCGGCTCAACCGGATCGGCAAGGGGCTGCCCGGGCGCATCGCGGTGAAGCACGAGGGCTACAACCCGTACGACTCGGTCAAGGACCGCATCGGCGCGGCGATGATCGACGACGCCATCGCGAAGGGCCGGCTTCGCCCGGGGATGGTGATCGTGGAGCCGACCAGCGGCAACACCGGCATCGGGCTGGCATACGTCGCGGCCGCCCGCGGCTACCGCTGCATCTTCACCATGCCGGACACCATGACGCTCGAGCGCCGGAACCTGCTCCGCGCGCTGGGGACCCGCGTGGTGCTGACCGAAGGGCTCAAGGGCATGAAGGCCGCCATCGCCCGCGCGGAGGAGATCCTCGCCCGTCTGGGCGATCGCGGCTGGATGCCCCGCCAGTTCGACAACCCGGCCAACCCGGCGATCCACTACCGCACCACCGGTCCCGAGATCTGGACCGACACCGACGGACAGATCGACATCTTCGTCGCCGGCGTGGGCACCGGCGGCACCGTGACCGGCGCCGGGCGCTATCTGCGGGAGCGGAAGCCGGATATCAGGATCGTCGCGGTGGAGCCGGCCGAAAGCCCGGTCCTCTCCGGCGGCCAGCCGTCGCCGCACCGGCAGCAGGGAATCGGGGCCGGGTTCGTGCCGGGCAATCTGGACACCAAGATCTACGACGAGGTCGTGCGGGTGAGCAACGAGGATGCCATCGCCACCACCCGGCGGCTGGCCCGGGAGGAGGCAATTTTCGCCGGGATCTCCAGCGGCTCCATCACCTGGGCGGCGCTCCAGGTGGCGTCCCGGCCGGAGAGCGCCGGCAAGCAGATCGTCTCCATCATCTGCGATTTCGGCGAGCGCTATCTGTCGAACCCGGTGTACGCCGAGCTCGCGGATCCGGATTTCGGAGATCTCGAGGATGTGATTCAGACACCGGCGGCGGTGGGGTAATCGGTCCTACCGTTGTCACCCTGAGCGGAGCGAAGGGGACATAGCCCGGCATGGTCCCCTTCATTTCGTTCCGGGTGACAGCGCGGCCCCTCGGAGGATTATCTTTTCGCAGGTCCAGGCACCCCCACCCCCACCGAGGCCCAGGCGCACGTGACGACTCCCCTCCCGACCGAGCGGGTCGATTCGATATTCGGCCGCGACGTGTTCTCCCGCAACGTGATGCGGCAGCGGCTCCCCAAGGAAGTGTACCGGAGCCTCATCCGGACCATTGACCGGGGCGAAGCGCTCGACCCCGCGCTGGCCGACGTGGTGGCGGCGTCCATGAAAGACTGGGCGATCGAGAACGG
>JACCSE010000257.1 GCA_013813145.1 Gemmatimonadales bacterium | reverse complement strand
GAGTAGTGCTCCACGAAGTGATCGGCCAGGAGCAGCACATCCGTGCGCCGCTCTCGAAGCGGCGGGACGCAGATGGCGAAGACGTTGAGCCGGTAGTAGAGATCTTCGCGGAACGTCCCCTTCGAGGAGCGTGCGCTCCAGGTCTTTGTTCGTCGCCGTGATCAGGCGGACGTCCACTTGCAGGGTGCTGGTGCCTCCGAGCCGCTCGAATTCGCGCTCCTGGAGGACCCGGAGGAGCTTGGCCTGGGTGGAGGGGCTCAGCTCGCCGATCTCGTCGAGGAAGAGGGTTCCCCCGTCGGCCAGCTCGAAGCGGCCCTTCTTCCGGGCCTGGGCCCCGGTGAAGGCGCCCCGCTCGTACCCGAAGAGCTCGGACTCGACCAGCGTCTCGGGAAGCGCGGCGCAGTTGACCCGGACGAACGGGCCGTCGGCCCGAGGCGAGTGATGGTGCAGCGCGTGGGCGATCAGCTCCTTTCCGGTGCCGCTCTCGCCCCGGATAAGCACGGTCGCGGCGGTGCCCACCACCTGCGAGATCTGCTCGTACACCCGCCGCATCGGGCCGCTGTTTCCGATGATGTTGGTGAACTCGTAGCGCTGCTGAAGCTCCTGCCGGAGCTGGGTGTTCTCCTCCACCAGACGCTTCCGATCCTGTCCCACGAGCTGGTGCACCCGGAGCGCCTGCGAGATCATCCCGGCGGCGATCGTCAGCACCTTCATCATCCGCTCCCAGTCGCGCGCCGGATCGTGGAGCATCTCCACCGCGAGGGTGCCGGCGACCCCCGCGTCGAGCAGGATCGGGACGCACAGGACGGTCACCTCGTCGCCGACGTCCGGGGCCGCCGCCCCCGTCACCACGATGGGCGCGCCGGACTGCGCCACCCGCCCGGGTACTCCCTCACCCAGACAGTAGCGGATGCGCCCGGCCGCCTGCGCGTGGCCCAGTGCCGCCTCGACGGTGAGGAGTCCGGTGTCGGTATCCAGAAGCGCGACGGCACCCCGCACCGCGCCGCAGCGCCGCTCCAGCACCTCGAGCGCGCCGTAGAGTCCGGCCTGAAGGTTGAGGGTGGCGGCGAACGCCTCGCCCACTTCCATCAGGGTCGCCAGCTTCCTCTCGTCGCCAGCGTGCGCAGCCGCGAAGGCGGCGGCCGACCGGGGGTCACCGGCTCGG
This sequence comes from Gemmatimonadales bacterium, assembly GCA_013813145.1. Taxonomy (GTDB): domain Bacteria; phylum Gemmatimonadota; class Gemmatimonadetes; order Gemmatimonadales; family GWC2-71-9; genus CAVVWJ01. Next base: position 2,124 of record JACCSE010000257.1, on the reverse strand, counting down.
CCGGCCGGGGACCGGGGCGCTCCGGCACGAGCGAGGGCACGTTGAAGACGATCTTTCGGGGTGCAGGGGCATGCCCGAAATGTAATTCTTTCTGTGCAGAATGCGCAATAAAATCTGATACAACCCACAACTGCCACGCAAATAGTGCATTAGTGTTTTCATGATCGTGACAGAAATACAGAGAATTATTGACAGCTATGGTGCTGGGTGGTTAGGTTGCCGTGTCGCGGGTCGTGTGGCGTCGCGGCTGGCTGGGGCGGCAGCAAGCAGGAGGCATGGCCTGACAGGCATTCTCGGGGGCTACCCCCGTCCCACCGCCACCTGCACCCCCAGGCTCACCCAACGCTGCGCGGCCGCCAGCGGCAAGGTCACCATCTTGCCCAGCATGAACCCGGGAAAGGCGCCCTCCAGATCGCCTTCGAGCCGCCTGCCGCGAAGCTCCTGCCGCCCGAGCCACCACAGCACGTACGGATCAAGGGTGCCGTACGCCGTCTGGCGCTCGACGGTCCAGCCCGCTCGTTCGAGCATCGCTCTCAGCGTCTTGGGGGTATAGGCAGCCGTGTGCCGGGGGGTGTGGAGCCCCGCCCACGCCGAGCCATGCAGCCGGCGGGTGAGCGAGTCGTAGTTGGGCACTTCGACTAGGATCGCGCCCCCCGACCGGGTGAGCGACTTCAGGCGGCGCAGGGTATCGGCGGGCTCGTAGTCGTGCTCCAAGGCGTGCCACATGCAGACGACGTCGAATGGGCCCTCGAGGGGCACCTCCCCCACCAGCCCACGGCGAAGCTCCAGCCTGGCACGCGCCCACCGCTCCGGATCGCCGGCCCAGCCCGCGTCGCTCACGTCGGTTCCGACCCCGCGGATGCCGGTCGCCCGTACCAGCGTTTCTAGAAAAGTCGGCCGGCCGCAGCCGACGTCCAGCACTGACGACCCCGGCCCCAGCCGCGCGACCCTCCGCGCCCAGCGCACGCGCGCCCGATCGGTCCGGCGCTGCCCCTCCTCGGCGAGCGCCGCCCAGCGGCCCCAGGCGGCGGGGCCGCGGTGCGGCAGGTATGAAGGCGGGTAGTATCGGCCGAGCCGGTCGAGCGGCACTCGTGGGCTCAGATAGACCAGCTCGCATCTCCGACACCGGACGAAGGAGAAACGCTCTCGCTCCGGGTGCATCTGAGCCGGCGCATGCAGGAGCGGCGCGGCATCGCGCGACGCGCAGAGCGGACAGGCGGCGGCCTCCAGTGCGGCGATCGGGCTGCTCCGTGGCTGAAGACCGCTAAGCTACCCCGCAAGCGAAGAGGCGCACCAGCCTTCCGGCCGGTGCGCCTCGGTGCGCCGATCTCCGGCGTTCAGGCTCAGGGCTCGTCGCTGTCGGCGCGACCACCGAGCGCGATCGAGAGGCCCAGGGAAGCGACCAGATCGTTCTGGAAGTCGTCACCGCCGCCGAAATCGCCGTTGTAGAAGTAGTCCTCGATGTCGAGGCGGAGCGCGGTTCGGCCGGACTCGCCGAGAGCGAAGCGCAGGCCGACGCCGGCGGTGCCGCCGAAATCGGTGCTGCTGCGGTCCTCGTCGAACGGATTCCCGCCGCGCGCCAGCAATGCCGGGCCGGCAGCGATGTAGAAACCTACGCTGTTGGTTACCGGACTCAGCGCGAGGAGCAACCGGGCGCTGGCGACGAGAAGATCCGTGTTCCCGGTCTCATTGATGGTCTCATCCGAGATGCGAGCCGGGGCATAACCGCCGGTCGCCTCGAACCCGAGTCTGCCGGTACCCCAGAAGGTGAGGCGAGCACCCCCGATCACGCTGATGTCGCGCGAGAGAGCATTATCCAGATCTCCGATCTCATTGCGAGTCGGAATGTAGACGCCGGCCCAGGGAACCAAGTTTATCCCCCCTTGCGCCGAGGCCGGGCTGGGGAGTGCTGCGATCAGACCGGCAACGGTCAGCAACGCCGGAACCTTCGCGTATCGCTTCAGGATCGACATAGAAACTCCGCTGAAGAGAACGGGTGGACCGCCGGCGGGCGCGCAGGCGGGGGCCGGGGATTACTCCCGGTACCTACAGCATACGGTTTTACGCCCCGGGCGCTGTGAAGCCGGGGGGCGGTGGAGTGTGAGCCAGGGCACGGGGCAGCGG
>JACCSE010000254.1 GCA_013813145.1 Gemmatimonadales bacterium | reverse complement strand
GTGCGGCGGCTCCGCTACGGGGACCTCAGACTGAGCGAGGGAGAGCACGGGAAGATCGCCTGGCCCGCAGATACCGATAAGACCGGCAAGGCGTGGCTCACGCCTATCTCGCCGGACGTGCGGGCCCGGCTGCTCAAGATCCTCCGGGAACGACCGGGCCTTGGCCCTGCCCCGCTCTTCCCCTCCCCGCGGAACCTTAGCATTCCGGTGACGGAGGCAGGCATCGTCTGCTGGCTGCGCAAGGCCCAGGCGCTCGCCGGCCTCCCCCGACTTCCCCATGATGCGTTCCACGGCCTGCGCCGGAAGTGGGCGACCGAGCGGAAGCACCTCCCCGATGTGGACGTGGCGAAGGCAGGCGGCTGGCGGTCTATCGGGACCATGAAGCGCGCCTATCAGCACGCCGACGATGCGGGAGTCCTCGAGGCCGTCATGGAGCCTCGGAAGCTGCGTGAATACAGTTCCTCGTAATAGGTCTTCTGTCCTCGCCGGAAGGAGAACGTCTTATGAGCGGCCGCACCTGGATAGCGCTACCAACGGCACTAGTACTGGCCAGCTGTGATGCTGGAGATCGCCCCTCCGCAAGTACAAGGACCCAGCTGCAGGACGACACAGGCACGGCGAAGACAGAGGGAGCACTCCCAACGGCTCGAGGACGGGAGGGTGACACGTTGCTCGTCTTCGTACATCACGTGCGCCCGGGGCGGCATAAAGAGTATGAGGCCCTGATGACGGAGATATGGGGAACCGCCCTCAATAAAGTGGCGAGAAGCGGGAATCAGCTTTGGGCATGGACACTGGCGGCGAGACGGGACCTCGTACCGCTTACAAGCCCTTCAAAGGACAGCACGACGACGTATGTGTATCTTATCGATCCCGCTCCACCCCAATTCTTCTCGGACACCGGCACCTTCCCGCAAAGCCTGCTGATTGAGGCCGGTTACTCGCGTGAGCAAGCCGACAGTCTCGACCGGCGGCTCGACGCCACGGTTTCAGCTTGGCACTTCTATCCGCGTGTACAGCGCCCGTTTGGGGGCGCCCAGCCCTGACCCCAGGGTCTGCAACGTGGGGCGACTCGACTCCGGGTTTGGCACAGATTCTTGCACAGCGAAACTAGCTTAGGCTGCCGCAACGGGTTGCGGGCACGTCGGGCTTGTCGATGCTCATACCGAACGCGCCGGTGGCGACGATGGCCTGCAGCTCGCCGGCCATGAAGCGATCCCGGGCCGCTCGACGGCGCCCCGCGGCCTGGCGCCCGTGGTTAGCTCTCGAGCCCGAACGTCTCCCGCAACGGTCGCTTGAGGAGGCACATCTCGGTCATGGGCGGAGAGTCGGGAGTCTCAGGTCGCAGGTCGGTCAGAGACGAGTAGACCTGCGACCTGAGACCTGCGACCTGAGACTTGCGACCCTTCACCCTTACCCTTGACTCAAAGCCCCCCGCTTGACAGGCCCGGCCCCGGTTTTAGAATCCCGCCCGTCACACCTCCAACCCCATGGGTGTATGTCACTGCTCTCCCTCGATCGGGTTTCCAAGCACTTCAACGGCGTTCCCGCCGTGGATGACGTGACGTTCGCGGTCGATCGCGGCCAGGTGGTCGGCTTTCTGGGTCCCAACGGGGCCGGAAAGTCCACCACCATGCGCATGATCACCCAGTACTTCGAGCCCGATGCCGGGGCGATCCGCCTCGACGGCGTACCCCTGGCCGAGGCCGGTCGGGAGGCCAAGGGGCGGATCGGCTATCTGCCGGAGAACAATCCGCTGTACGGTGAGATGCTGGTCTCGGAGTACCTCGAGTTCGTGGCCCGGCTTCGGTCCCTCCGCGGCGCGGCACGGCGCAGCGGTCTCGACGAGGCCATCGCCGCTACCTCGGTCGAGGAGGTCTTTCACCGTCCCATCGGCGAGCTGTCCAAGGGCTATCGCCAGCGGGTCGGGCTCGCGGCCGCGATCCTGCACCGGCCCGACCTGCTGGTGCTCGACGAGCCGACCGAGGGATTGGATCCCAACCAGCGGGTCGAGATCCGCCGGCTCATCGCCGCGCTGGGACGCGAGCGCACGGTCATCCTCTCGACTCACATCCTGCCGGAAGTGCAGTTCACCTGCACCCGGCTCCTGATCATCAACCGGGGCCGGATCGTAGCGGACGGCCCGGTGGACGATCTGATCTCCCGCGCCAAAGACGGGGCCCGGATCGGCGTCGAGGCCGCGGGACCGGACGTGGCCGATCGCCTCGCCGTCCTGCCCGGCGTGACCCGGGTGGAGCGGCACGAGGCCGTAGGGGACCGGGTGAGAGTGACCGTCTCAACCGCTGCCGCGGAGGATCTCCGGCCCCGGATCTTCGAGCTGGCGAAGAGCGCCGGCTGGACCCTTTTCGAGCTGCACCAGGAGGCGGGAAGCCTCGAGGATCTCTTCCGCCAGCTCACCACCGATCATCAGGAGCCGGTCTGATGCGCATCTGGACCGTCGCGCGCCGCGAGCTCAAGGCGCTCTTCGACCTGCCGACCGGCTACGTGCTGCTGGTGGTGTTCCTGGCCATCAACGGCTTTCTCTTTTTCCGCCAGGCGTACCTCTCCGACACGGCCAGCCTCAGGCCGATGCTGGACTTCCTGCCCTGGGAGCTGCTCTTCTTCGTCCCCGCGGTCACCATGCGGACGCTGGCGGAGGACATCCGCGGCGGGCAGATCGAAGTGGTCCTGGCCCAGCCGCTGAGCGAGCTCGAGCTGCTGCTCGGCAAGTACCTGGGAGCGGTGCTGTTCTTGTGGACCGCCCTCGGGCTCACGCTGGCGATTCCGCTGGGGTTGTCGCTGGGCGCGGACCTGCCCTGGGGAATCATCATCGCGCAGTACGTCGGCGCCGGCCTCCTCGCGGCCGGGCTGGCGGCCGTGGGGGTCTGGGCCTCCAGCCTCACCCGAAGCCAGATCACCGCCTTTATCGTCGGCACGGCGGTCATGTTTCTTCTGGTCTTGGTCGGGCTCGACCCGCTGCTGGTCGGCCTGCCGCCGGGGCTGGGCACCCTAGCCGCGCGGATCGGGGTGCTCTCCCACTTCGAGAGCCTGGGACGGGGGCTGATCGACCTGCGCGACGTGATCTACTTCGCCTCGCTCGCGGGAGTGTTTCTGGCGCTGGCCTACGGCGCGCTGCTCGGCCGGAAGCTGGCGCCCGCATCGGGGAATCGCCGGCGGCTCCGCCTCGGTGTCGGCCTGCTCACCGCCTCGCTCGTGGTGGTGAATCTGCTGGGGAGCTACATCGGCGGGCGGCTCGACCTCTCGCCCGGCAACGCCTACACACTGTCCCCCGCCACCCGCGGCATCGTGAGCAATCTCGACGACCTGGTCACGGTGAAGCTCTACGCCTCGCCCGAGCTGCCGACCCAGGTCGCCCTGATGAAGCGGGACGTGGACGACCTGCTCCGCGACCTCCGCTCCGCCGGGGAGGGGCAGGTGCGGATCGTGGAGCGCGACCCGTCGGGCGACGAGGCGGTGCAGCGGGAGGCGGAGGCCAGCGGGATTCAGCCGGTTCAGTTCAACGTGATCGGTCAGTCCGAGCTCCAGGTGAAGCAGGGGTACCTGGGCCTGGTGATTCAGCACGGCGGCGAGACCGAGACGATCCCGTTCGTGCAGCGGAGCGACGATCTGGAGTATCGCCTGGTCTCGGCGATTCGGGATCTGACCCGCGACCGGAAGCCGGCCGTCGGGCTGGTGGCGGAGGCTGGCGCTGCGGGCCGAAGCTTCGCCGAGCTGGAGACCGAGCTGGGCAAGTCCTACGAGGTGCGCCGGCTGGACCTCGCCGACTCGACCCAGCCGGCGGCCGACGTGGTCGCGCTGGTGCTGGCCGGGACGCCGGACTCGGTCCCGCCGGCGCAGCTCGGCCGACTCCGCCGGTTCCTCGAGCGGGGCGGCAGCGCGCTGGTGCTGGCGCAGGGCATGGAAGTGTCTCAGCAGGCGCCGACCGCGCAGCCGCGGCCGGTGGTGTGGAACGAGCTGCTTCGTCCCTACGGAGTGCAGATCCGCAGCGACATGGCGTACGACCTGCTGGCCAACGAGGTCATCCCGCTGCCCACCGATTTCGGACGGGTGCTCCAGGTCTATCCGTTTTTCATTCGGGCCCAGAGCACCCGGGTCTCGCCGATCAATCAGGATCTCGGCGCGGTGGTGCTGACCTGGGCCAGCACGATCGACACGAGCGGCGCGGCGAAAGGAACGGTCACTCCGCTCCTCGTTTCCAGCCAGGCCGCGGGCACCTATACGACGCCCACGACCATCGCGCCCACTCAGGACTTCCCCCAGGCCGACCTGGGCCCTCGCCTGCTCTCCGCGGTGGTCGCCCCCGCGGACAGCGCGGCGGGCAAACCGCGCGGGCGAGTGGCCATCGTCGGAAGTCTGGACTTCACCACCGATCGCTTCGTCCGCACCGCGCCGGAGAACCTGGTGTTCACGCTCAATGCGGTGGACTGGCTGGTGCAGGACGACGCGCTGATCGCGATCCGCTCCAAGGACCGCCGCCCGCCGCCGCTCACGTTCAGCGCGCCGGCCGAGCGCGAGGGAGTCAAGTACGCCAACCTGATCGGCCTGCCGCTGGCGGTGGCGCTGTTCGGTCTGGTCCGGCTGATCCGGCGGCGGCGAAGGACCCGGGAACCGTATCGGCCGCTGGTTCCCGCCGCCGGGAGCGCGGCATGAGCCCGCGTCAGCTCGCTCTCGTCGCGGCCGCGCTCGCCGGGCTGCTCCTTCTCTGGGGCGCGGCGGCGCTGGTCCGCGAGCGCGGGGACTCGGAAGGCTCCGAGCGCTTCGCGCTGCCGGCCGTCGCCCGGAACGCGGTGGACACGGTGCGGGTGGCACGCCGCGAGGACACGACCGTCCTCGTTCGGCGCGACAGCGCGTCCTGGACCGTGAACGGTCACCCGGCTGCCCCGGCCGCGGTGAAGGAGCTGCTCGATGCGCTCGCCGACAGCGCGCGGCGGAGCGAGCTGGTGGCCGAGCGCTCCGCGTCTCACGGGAAACTCGGCGTGGACAGCGGCGGAAGCCGGGTCCGGATTGCCGGCCGCCGCGGAGGGCTCGGGGAGATTGTGCTGGGGCAGCGGAGCCCGGACCTCGACGGCGGGTACCTGCGGATGGCGAACGACTCCGCCGTTTGGCTGGTGCGCGGCGGGCTGGCCGGGGCGCTGGACCGGGGCCCTGACGAGTGGCGGGACAAACGAATCGGTGCGGTCACCGCCGACAGCGTGGCGCGTATCGAAGTGGCGCGCGGGAGGCGAACCTACACCCTGCGCCGGAACGATAGGAAGTGGAACTTCGAGTCCGGCGCGCCCGCCGATTCCGCCGCGGTTGCCGAGTTGCTGGGTGCGTTCGGGGAGGTGGAGGCGGCGGGATTCGCCTCAGCCGCGCAGGCCGACTCGGCCCGGTTCACCCGCCCTGACCGCCGGGTCCGGCTGTTCCGAGGGGATGGGACGCCGATCTTTACCCTGGCGTTCGACTCGATGCCCGCCGGATTCTGGGCCAGGGCCGATAGCGCAGGGGTGGTGTACCGGATGGAGAACTGGACGGCGGACCGGCTTACG
>JACCSE010000243.1 GCA_013813145.1 Gemmatimonadales bacterium | reverse complement strand
GACGACCCGCGTGGTGCAGATGCTGCCGGGACCGATGCCCACCTTGATGGCGTCCACGCCCCGCTGCACCATCTCCCGGGCGCCCGCCTCGGTGGCGATGTTGCCGGCCACGAGCTGAACGTCGGGGAACGCCTCGCGGAGCTGGGAGACGGTGCGGAGCACGCCCTCGCTGTGGCCGTGGGCGGAGTCCACTATGACCACGTCCACCCCGGCATCCACCAACCCCTTGGCCCGGCTGGTGGCATCGGACCCGCCACCCACCGCGGCGGCGACCCGCAGGCGGCCGTGCTGGTCCTTGTTGGCGTCGGGGTGCTCGCGGCGCTTGAAGATGTCCTTGACGGTGATGAGCCCCTTGAGCACGCCCGCGGCGTCCACCACCGGGAGCTTCTCGATCCGGTGCTGGGCCAGGATCCGCTCGGCGTCGTCGAGGCTGGTGCCGACCGGGGCGGTGACCAGGTTCTCGTGGGTCATCGCCGCCTTGATCGGCTGGTCGAGGTTGCGCTCGAACTGGAGGTCGCGGTTGGTGATGATGCCGATCAGCCGTCCCTGTCCGTCCACGATGGGCACGCCGGAAATCTTGAACCGCCGCATCAGCACGTAGGCCTCGCGGAGCGGCCGCTCGGGCCCGAGCGTGATCGGGTTGAGGATCATCCCACTTTCGCTCCGCTTGACCCGGTCCACTTCGGCCGCCTGGCGCTCCAGCGACATGTTCTTGTGCAGCACCCCGATCCCGCCGGCGCGCGCCATGGCGATGGCCATGTCCGCCTCAGTGACGGTGTCCATGGCGGCGGAGACGAGCGGGATGTTGAGAGAGATCGTGCGGGTGAAGCGGGTGGTGGTGGAGACCTCGCGCGGGTGCACGGCCGAGTAGCGCGGCAGGAGGAGGACGTCGTCGAACGTGAGCCCGGCCTTGGGGCGTATGACGCTCATGCGTTCGGGGACCCCCGATAGACGACGGCCCACCGGAACCAGGGGAGGGTGATCGGCGGGCCGGGGACGACTTTATGCATCTTCAAGACTAGGGGCCGGTTCCGGGGAAATCAAGCGGGCGATGAGTTGCGATTCGCCCCGCGGCGCCACAGCAGATACACCGGAATTCCGCTGGCGACGATAAGCAGCCCGGGCCAGGTGTAGAGCGGCTTCTCGAAGAGCAGAATGACCATCAGTGCGCCCACCGCCACCATGTAGAGCGCGGGAAGCACGGGATACCCGAACGCCTTGACCGGCCGCGGCAGGTCGGGCCTGAGGCGGCGCAACCGGAACAGGGCCAGCGCCGTGAGGAAGTAGAAGACCAGCGCGGCCACGATCACGTAGTCCAGCAACTGCCCGTAGGTGCCGCTGATGCAGAGCACCGAGGCCCAGGCCGCCTGGGCCACCAGGCCGAAGACCGGGGTCCGGTACTCCGGGTGCAGCCGGCCGGCCCGCTCGAAGAAGAGCCGGTCGCGCGCCATCGCCCAGTAGACCCGGGGGCCCGACAGGATGAGACCGTTGTTGCAGCCGAAGGTGGAGAACAGGATGGCAACCGCCATGACGGTCGCCGCGCCCGCGCCGAGCGCCACCTCGATCGCGGCGGTGCCGACCCGGTCCTGGGCCGCGTGCTGGATGCCCCGGGCGAGCGCGTCTCCGCCGCTCGGGTCGCCGTAGAACGGAAGCACGCTCAGGTAGGCGACATTGGTGAGGACGTACAGCAGGCTCACCAGCACGGTGCCGACGGCCAGCGCGAGCGGCAGGTTCCGGCTCGGGTTCTGCACCTCGGCGGCGGCGAAGGTGACGTTGTTCCAGGCGTCGCTGGAAAAGAGCGAGCCGACCATGGCGGCGCCGATGATCGGCACGATGGCGATGGTCCAGTCGCCCGTCCCCCAGAAAGTCGAGAAATTGGCGGCCGCGACGTCGGGTTGGCGGAAGAGGGTGAGGCCGAAGATCACCAGCGCCGCGAGCGCTCCGACCTTGGCTACGCTGAAGAGAGTCTGGATCGCGGCACCGAGGCTCACACCGCGGACGTTGATCGCGGTGAGGACCACGATGGACAGGATCGCGACCACTCGCTGGGGGGAGAGCCCGAGCTGGATCGCGTCCGCCGCGCCGGGCAGGCGGAGCTGGCCCAGCGGCAGGAAGACGTCGGGGCTCACCCCTGGGACCAGGACGCTGAGGAAGCGGGCGAACGCCACCGCGACCGCGGCGATGGTGCCGGTCTGGATGACGGCGAAGAGGGTCCAGCCGTAGAGGAATCCGGCGGCGGGCGAGAGTCCCTCTCGCAGGAACACGTACTGGCCGCCGGCTTTGGGCATCATGGCCGCCAGCTCGGCGTAGGAGAGCGCGCCGATGACGGTGATGAGGCCGGTGATCAGCCAGACCAGCAGCAGCCCCCCCGGCCCCCACGGCGACACCTGGCGGCTGATGTCGGCCGAGACGATGAAGATGCCCGACCCGATCATCGAGCCGACCACCAGCGATATCGCGGCGAGGGGTCCGATGCCGCGGACGAACTCCGAGGGCGGAGTGGTCGTCACGGGCGGCGCCTTGGTAGGTGCGGCCATGGGGGTCTCTAGGTTCAACGGAGTGAAGGGGACATGCGTCAGGCCATGCCCCTTCGCTACGCTCAGGGTGACAAGTCTCGTGCCTGGCTACCCGTCTTCGTCTCCTTCGGCAACTCCGGCGGCTTCGTCGCAGTCTCCGCCACCTTCACCGCCTCATCCACCACCACCTGCCCCGCCGCGGCCAGGCCCTTCATCACCTTGGCGGCGCTGTCCATCAGGACCATGGTGCCGCTGATCGCCTGGATGGGCAGCTTGCCGGCCCGCATCGTGTCCTCCACGGTCTCGGTCAGGCGGGCGAAGATGCCGCCGGGGCGCGACCGCTCGGCGTACTTGCTGTCGAGGAACTCGATGAAGTCCAGGATCTGGTATCCCCGCTCGTCGCTCAAGCCCTCGAGAGCCCGGGCGATGCGCTGCTTGAGCAGATCGTTCATGCCGTCGCCTACTTCCCTTCGAGGCCGGAGACGACCGAGGCGAGCTCCGCCACCGGAGTGGTGAGATACCGGGTACGAGGGGCTCGAATCGTCACCCGGAGCACCGCCTCGTGCAGGGGAGGCAGGGCGCGGAAGCGGTCCACCTGGCCGTGCGGGATCGCCACGTAGACGAACCCGGGTTCGGGCAGTGGACCGCGGGTGAGCAGGTAGGGCTGGCCCGGAGCCATCTCGGCCCGGAGCTCGTCGGCCACCTGCACCGAGATGATCTGGAGCCGCCAGTCGAGCTGCTGCCCCACGTAGCGCTCGGGCGCCGAGCGCACCTCCGCGGCCGTGACCCCGGCGAGCGCACCGCCGTCGTTGGGCTGGAGGTCCGCCTCCCGTACCCATCCTTCCACCCGCACCCGAGCCCACTCGCCGGTGCGGCCCAGCACGCGGGCGGTGATGCCGGTCTGGAGCGTCCCGACCGCGGGGCCGCCGGGGGTGACGTTGAGGCCGGTCTGGCGAGCCACCTGGAACTCATCGGGACCGGATTCTACGGGGGGAGCCGGAGCCGCCGGTTTGGGTGTCGGGGTTGCCGGAGCCGCGGTGCCCTGGCCTCGCTGGGCTCGGCGGGGAGCCGGGGCGGGGGTCTGCACCGCCTGGCGGGGCAGCCATCCCTCGCGCCGGACCTGGGTCCATCTCCCCTGTCGCCCCACCCGCTCCAGCAGGGTCCCTGCTCTAGCCCGCCCCACCACCGGGCCGTTGGGCGAGCGCCGGAGGTTCTCTCCCTCGTCCTCCGTCACCACCAGGTCGAAACCATCCCGCCGCGTCGGGGCGGTGGACTGGGTGTAGATCCATCCCTCGACGGTGGCCTCGCGCCAGTCGCCACGCGCGGCTCCGGTCTCGACCGGAGCGCCCGCGGGCAGGGTGACGAGCGGCGCCCCCTGGGGCTCGCGGTGGAGATCGGCGGGTGTGGAAAGGGAGCGTTCGTCCTGCGCGGCAACCGGTCCGGCGAGCAGGACGAGCGCCAGCGCGCAGGCTGGTAGCCGGAACCGGCCGGGACTAGATTGCGGCGCGTAACTCACAGTCTGGCATTGTAGAACACGCGGAGAGCCATGTCAAACGGACTCCCCCGGAACCGGGTCGTCCTGGTAGTCCTG
>JACCSE010000225.1 GCA_013813145.1 Gemmatimonadales bacterium | reverse complement strand
CCATCGACCTGCGACCTGCGACCTGAGACCCGCGACATCCTGCCTACCACCTCCACCACCTCCCGCCGCAACCTCGCGATAAACCCGTCGAGGGAGTCCTGCCGGGAAACCCTGCGGGCCTCGGCGTCGAGGATCGCGGCGACCTGGGCTACTGCCAGCACCAGGTTGTCGTTGACGATGGCGTAGTCGTATTCCGCGACGGCGCCCAGCTCCTCGGCGGCGCGGGTGATCCGCTCCCGCACGATCCCGGGCGGCTCGGTGTTCCGGCCAACCAGCCGTCCCACCAACACCTCCGCCGAGGGTGGCAGCACGAACACGTGGAGCGAGTTGGGGAAGGTCGCCCGGATCTGGCGGGCGCCCTCGATCTCGATGTCCAGTACCGCGTGCCTGCCCCGGGCGAACAGCCGGTCGATCTCGCTCCGCAGCGTGCCGTAGAGATGGCCGCCGTAGGTGGCCGACTCGAGGAACTCGCCCGCGGCCCGGCGACGGAGGAACTCCTGGCGCGTCAGGAAGTGGTAGTCCACCCCATCCCGCTCGCCGTCGCGCTTAGGCCGGGTCGTGGCCGACACCGAGTAGCCGAGATCGTCGCGCGCCTGGAGGAGATTCTTCGCGATGCTGGTCTTGCCGCCGCCCGACGGGGACGAGAGCACCAGGAGAAACGGCTTCACTCCAGGTTCTCGAGCTGTTCCCGGAATTTCTCGAGCTCGCCCTTCATCGCGATGACCTCGTGCGCGATCTCGGCGTCGTTGGCCTTCGAGCCCATCGTGTTCACCTCGCGACCCAACTCCTGCGCGAGGAAGCCGAGCTGTTTGCCCACCGGCCGCCGGGCCCCCAGCGCCTCACGCGCGGCGGCGACGTGGGCGCGAAAGCGGACCAGCTCCTCGGTGATGTCCATCCGATCGGCGTGAAACGCGATCTCCTGCGCCAGCCGCCCCTCGTCCAGGATACGGCCTTCGAGCAGTTCGGCCACGGCCGCGCGAAGCCGGTCGCGCTCGCGGACCAGCCGCTCCGGCGCCCGAGCGGCGATACGCTCGGCGGACCGCTCCAGCAGTTCGAGACGGTGCCGCAGCTCGACGGCGAGGGCCTCGCCCTCCCGGGCGCGCATGGCCCGGCACTCCTCCGCCGCCCGGGCCACGATCGGCTCGACCTCGGGCCAGGCCACCTCGACGGCGCCGTCGGCGCTGGAGACGAACACTTCCGGCTGCCGCGCGACCAGCTCCACCGTGACCTCTCCGCCGAGACCCAGCGCCGATTGCAGCTCCCGCAGGCGTCCGGCGACCAGGCGCGCGCGGTCCAGGTCGATGGCGAGCGCGGTCTCACGCGAGGGATACTCGGACCAGCGGGCCTGGACCGCCAGATGACCGCGGTCGAAGTCGCGCCGGAGCCGTTCCCGCAGCTCGCCCTCCAGCGCCGACAGCTCACCGGGCAGCTTGGCGTTGAGGTTGAAGTACCGGTGATTGACGGTACGGATCTCGATCCGCAACCGCCCGCCGGCGGCGGGGCCCTCCGCGGCGCCGAACCCCGTCATGCTGTACGGCACGATCGCCCCCCTGGCGGCGGGAAAGCCGGGAAACTTAGCCTCGGAAGGGGCGAAGTGGTAGGTTTTGGCACCGCTGCGAGTGGCGGCGGTTGTCCGGGTCGGCGGCTGTGTGAGTAAGCGCTCAGGCCGCAACTATTCCCCGGTGTCATCCTGAGCGAAGAGCGAAGGAGCCGACGCGTCGCTCTGGCTCCTTCGGTCGCTTGCGCGCCCTCAGGATGACTGGGACCGGTACTGCAAAACACTCTAAGTGCGGAATGTTTGCGGCCGTTCACCACGAAGGCACGAAGGCCGCGCCTTCGGGGTAAATAGCCGCAGGAGCCAAGCGGCTCACCCCGCCGTCGCCCCGATATCCACCACGATCGCCCGCCACTTCCCCTGCTTGAACCGCAGCACGCTCAGCCCGCATCGTATCGCATGGCCGATGAGAATGGCGATCCAGATATCGAGCGATTCCAGCGTGCCGGTCTGCTGAATCACGAAGCAGATCCCCAGCGGCACGATGATCTGCGACACGATGGAGATATAGAGCGGACTCCTGGTGTCGCCCGTCCCCTGCAGCCCTCCGGTGTAGGTCAGCGCGACGGCGATGAACAGGCCGGATAGGCTGAGCACGCGGAGGAGCTCGGTCCCGATCTCCACCACGTCCGGCTCGTTCATGCCGAACACGGCGAGCAGCTCGCGGGGAAAGAAAAGAAAGAGTGACCCGATGAGCGCGGCGCCGACCAGCCCGATACCTGCCGCGGCGTGCACCGCCTGGTCGGCGCGGTCCGGCTTGCCGGCGCCGAGGTTCTGGCCCGCCACCGTGGCCGCGGCGCCCATCAGACCGATCGACGTCCAGGTGACGAGCGAGAAGAGCTGGGTATAGCCTACCGCGAAGGCGGCCTGCGCTGCCGCGCTTCGGGCCAGCGACCCGATGAAGCCGAGCATCAGCACGCCACCGACATTCATCGCGATTCCCTGGATTCCAGCGGGCAGTCCGAACCGGAACAGTGCTCGGATGATCGCCCAGTCCGGACCCAACCCCTGTCCGCGGGGAAACGACACGACCCACCCGCCCCGCCAGAGTTTCACCAGTGCGTAGAGCGAGACCAGCCCGGATGCGATCACCGTCCCCATGGCGGACCCGGTGGTGCCGAACGCCGGGATCGGCCCGAGACCCCGAATCAGGATCACGTTCAGCACCAGGTTCAGCACCGTCATGGCGACGCCGAGCACCATCGGAGTGCGTGCGTCCCCCGCCGCGCGAAGCGCCCCGCTCAGCATGTAAAACACCAGCATCCCGCTGCTGAACAGGAACATGATGCGGAGGAACGGCAACGCCTCCGCCTTCACCAGGGGCGCGGCGTTCACCAGATCGAGCAGCGACGGGGACAGCAGGTACCCGAGCGGCGCCATCACCAGGAGCGAGAGGCCGGCCGCGGCCAGGAACGCCTGATAGACGGTGCGATCGACCTTGTCGGCCTCGCCCGCCCCGGCGAAGCGGGCGACCAGGACGCTCATCCCGGTGAACAGCGAGCTGATGAAGACGATGACCGCGATGATGATCTGCCACGACACGCCGATCGCGGCGTTGCCGGTGAATCCGACCAGATGGCCCACCAGCGCGTGATCCACGATCCCCTGAAGCCCACCGACGATATTGGTGAGCACGGTGGGCCAGGCGATCTTCCACAGCGCTCGGCGCAGCGGCCCGTCGACGATGGACCGGTCGTAGCGTCCCTTGTCGAGAGGAGGTGGCGGCGTCACGACACCCGGTGACGCGCCCGCGCCGGGAGGCGAAGCGGCCGGTGAGGTATCGGTCATTGGACGTTACAGCGGTTCACAGGACACTCATTAGGAGTTCTCCGCCGCCGCGGAGGGAGCGGCAGCGGTGCCGAGTCCCGCGCTCGGCCGAAGCAGGAGGGCGGCCACCACGGCCGTCACCAGCACGACGGCGGCGCAGATCCCGGCGGCCACCACCAGTGAATGGGTAAAGGCCTCGCGAGCGGTGCCGAGC
>JACCSE010000208.1 GCA_013813145.1 Gemmatimonadales bacterium | reverse complement strand
GGCGGCTACAATACGGCGCGCTGCTGCGCGACGCCGCCCGGGGCGCGACGCTCACCGCGCTGGGCCTGGGTGGGGCCTGGGTGCTCGCCGCCGGTCTCCGGGTCGACCGCGCCACCGCGCTCGGCCTCACGCTGGTGTGCGTGGGCAGCGCCATCGCGGCCGGAGTGAACGGTGCCATCCGGAGCGCGGGCCGGGAGTCGAGGCTTCGCTGGCTCGCCGCCGGTGCGGCCCTGGGGCTGATTCTGGCTGCGCTCCGGTGACGGGCCGCTGGCGCGCCTTGCTCCGGCTCTTCGCGGTCCAGGGCACCTGGAACTACGAGCGCATGCTCGGCGTGGGTATGGGCTACGCCGCCGAGCCGCTGCTGGAGGACTTGAAGACGGTGGATCCGGTCCGCCACAGCGAGGCGGTGGTCCGCTCCTCCGAGTTCTTCAACTGCAACCCGAACCTCGCGGGGCTCGCGCTCGGCGCCATCGCGCGGGCGGAATACGACGCGATGCCGGGAGAGCAGATCGCGCGGCTCCGGACCGCGCTGTGTAGCCCGCTCGGGGCGCTGGGCGACCAGCTCTTCTGGGCCGGCTTGGTTCCGGGGCTGATCGGGGCGGCGCTCGCGGCGGTAGTCCTCGGCGCCGGCTGGTGGGCGGTCCTGGGATTCCTGGTCTGCTACAACCTGATCCGCGTCGGTACCGCGCTCTGGGCGCTGGGCACCGGGCTCGATACCGGCATGCAGGTGGGCGCCGCGATCGGGCGCTCGTGGCTGACCCGCTGGATCCACCGTGCGGGCGCCGCGGCGGGGTTCACCGTGGGCGTGGCGCTCCCGCTGGCGGCGCACTGGTACCTGGAAGGGATCGGGATCGCCGGCGCCGCCGGCACCCTGGCCGTCGCGGCCACCGGCGTGGCGGTGACCCGCTGGTTCGGTCCAGCGCTCACCACCGTCCGGTTCGCCCTGCTCGCGATCCTGCTGCTGATCGTGTTCCGTTGGGTGGGACTGTGATCGAGCGTGAGGCGACCATCGTGAACCAGGAAGGGCTCCACGCGCGGCCCGCGGCGCGCATCGTCCGGCTCGCGAGCACGTTCGATTCGGAGATCGAGATCTGCAAGGATGGTTTCGGGGTGAACGGCAAGAGCATCATGGGGGTGATGATGCTGGCCGCCGAGTGCGGCAGCTCCATCACGATCAAGGCGGACGGGCCCGATGCCGAGCGCGCGGTCGAAGCGCTCGCGCAGCTCGTCGCCGACGGCTTCGGGGAGTCCTGAGATGGCACGCATCATCCGTGGAATCGGCGTCTCGCCCGGCATCGCCTTCGCGCCCGCGATGGTGGTGCGTTGGGATTTTCCCGAGGTCCCCGACCGAACCGTCCGGGCCGAGCAGGTCGAGGAAGAGGTGAGTCGGCTGCGGGCCGCGGTGGACCACGTCGTGTCCCAACTGCACGACCTGGAACAGCGGGTGCTCCGGCGTGCCGGTCCGGAGGAGGCGCGGATCTTCGACGCCCAGACTCTCATGGCACAGGACAAGGAGTTCCTCGCCTCGGTCGAGACCCTCATTCGCAACAACCAGCTCAGTGCCGAGACGGCTTACGAGTTCAAGGCGTTGGAAATTCGCAACCTCTGGTCCGGCCAGGCCCGGCTGCGGGAGAGGCTGGCCGATCTTCACGCCATTCAGCTCCGGATGCTGAACCAGCTCATGGGCCGGAGCGGGCCCGAGCTCTGGGCCATGCCGGCGGACGAACAGGTGGTCGTGATCGCGCATGAGTTGTCGCCCGGCCTCACCGTGCAGCTCGACCGGGACCACGTCGTCGGCCTGGTGAGCGAGGAGGGGACCCGGACCGCCCACGCGGCCATCCTGGCGCACTCCCTGGGCATTCCGGCCGTGATGGGCGCGGCCGGGGCCCTGGCCCAGATCGCCGGCGGAACCATGGTCCTCATCGACGGCCAGGCCGGCACCGTCGTGCTCAACCCGACCCGCGGCGAGCTGGAGGACGCCCAGACCCAGGTCAGCCGGCGGCACAAGCTCGAGCTCCAGCTCGAGGGCATCGTCGAGCAGCCCGCGGTCACTCCCAGCGGCCGGCCCATCCTGCTCATGGGCAACGTCGACCTGCCCGAGGAGATCGAGGCCGCCGTGCGAAACGGCGCGCAGGGCGTCGGGCTGCTCCGCACCGAGTTCCTCCTGACCGGCCGCGCCACCCTCCCGACCGAGGACGAGCAGGCCGAGTACTTCCGCCGGGTCGCGCTCTCGTTTCCCGAGCGCACCGTGGTCATCCGCTCCTACGACCTGGGCGGCGACAAGTTCCCGGCCGCGTTCAAGGCGCCCCAGGAGGCGAACCCCTTCCTCGGCTGGCGCTCGATCCGGGTCTGCCTCGACGAACCCGAGGTCTTCCGCCCCCAGATCCGCGCCGTGCTCCGGGCCGCGGTGGGCCGCGACATCCAGCTCATGTTGCCGCTGGTGACCCGGGTCGAGGAGGTGCTGGAGGCGCGGGCCATGGTGGAGGAAGAGGCCGAGGCACTCCGCCGGGCGGGCGTGCGCGCCGCGCCCTCGCTTCTGGTCGGCGTCATGATCGAGACACCCGCCGCGGTCGTGATGGCCGACCGGCTCGCCGAGGTCAGCGCGTTCTTCAGCGTCGGCACCAACGACCTGACCCAGTACACCATGGCGGTCGACCGGGGCAACGCCCGCCTGGCCGATCGCTTCACCCCCCACGATCCCTCCATCGTCCGCCAGCTGCACCGGGTGGCCGAAGTGGGCCGGGAGGCGGGACTGCCGGTAAGTGTGTGCGGCGAAATGGCCTCGGAGCCGCTGAGCGCGGTCCTCCTGATCGGGCTCGGCATCGACCGGCTGAGCGTCTCTCCACCGGCACTGCCCTTGGTGAAGTGGGTGGTGCGGACCGTCCCCGAGGAGGCCGCCCGCCGCGCCGCCGACGAGGCCCTCGCCGCCGCGAGCGCCGACCAGGTCTCCAGGGCGCTCCGGGCGGTCGTCGGAGAGTACCTCGACGTCCGCCTCCTCGACCCCCACTCGGCGTTGCCGGGGCGGGGACGGGTGGCTAGTTTGCCGCACTGACAACAGCGGGGCAGGGGGGCGGCGGGGGGGGGGGGGGGG
>JACCSE010000197.1 GCA_013813145.1 Gemmatimonadales bacterium | reverse complement strand
GCTCGACGAGGACGACGTGCGCGACCGGGTCGCCACCCCGGCCGGCTGGTACAGCGCCTTCCGCGAGGCCACCTGGGAGGAGGCGATGAGCCTCACCGCCCAGGAGCTGCTGCGCATCCGCGGCGTGCACGGCGCGGGTGCGCTCGCCGCGCTCTCGTCCGCCAAGTGCAGCAACGAGGACAACTACGCCTTCATGCGGATGGTCCGGGGCGCGTTCGGCACCAACAACGTTGACCACTGCACCCGGCTGTGCCATTCGACGTCCGTGGCGGCCATGAGCCGGGCGCTGGCCACCTCGGCCGCGTCAGGCTCCATGCGGGAGATCGAGGAGGCCTGCGACGTCATCTTCATCTCCGGGGCCAACACCACCGAGACCCACCCGGTCTTCGGCGCCCTGATCAAGCGCGCGGTGGCCAAGGGCGCCCGGCTCATCGTGGCGGACGTCCGGCGCACCGAGCTCGCTCAGCTCGCCGATGTCCACCTCCAGATGCTCCCCGGCACCGACGTGGCGCTCTACAACGGGATGCTGAATCACGTCATCGCGGCCGGCCTGGTGGACCAGGCATTCGTGAGCACGCGCACCCATGACTTCGAGAAGGTGAAAGAGGCGGTCGCGGCCTACACGCCGGAGAAGGCCTCGCGCATCACCGGCATTTCGGCCGACACCATCCGCCGCGCCGCCGAGATGTACGCCCGCGGGCCGCGTACCTCGACCCTCTGGGCCATGGGGCTCACCCAGCATGCCACCGGCACCGACATCGTCGCCAGCCTGCTCAACCTGATGCTCGCCGCCGGGATGATCGGCCGCTGGGGCGCCGCGATGATTCCGATTCGAGGACAGAACAACGTGCAGGGCGCCAGCGACGTCGGGGCGATCCCTTTCGCCTACACCGACTACCGCCCGGTGACCGATCCCGCCGTCCGGGCGGAGTACGCCCGGGCCTGGGGGGTTCCCGCAGAGTCGCTCTCGCTGGAGCGCGGCATGATGGTGACGGAGATGGTGCAGGAGGGGAGCCCGATCCGGGCCATGTACATCATGGGCGAAAACCCGGTCCTCTCCGATCCCAACATCGCCCACGCCGAGCATTGGGTCCGCGGGCTCGAGTTCCTCGCGGTGCAGGACCTCTTCCTCACCGAGACGGCCCGCTGGGCCGACGTAGTGCTCCCCGGCTCCTCCTTCGCCGAAAAGTCCGGCACCTTCGTCAACACCGACCGGCACATACAACTCACCGATGCGGCGCTCGATCCGCCGGGAGAGGCCCGCCGCGATCTCGACATCCTGATGGAGCTGAGCAACCGGCTCGGACTCCGCACCGACTGGCGGGGGCCAAGTGACGCGATGAGGGAGATCGCCTCGGTGACGCCGTCGTGGCGCGGAGTGAGCTACGAGATGCTGGAGCGCCGCCGCTCGATCCAGTATCCCGTTCCCACCCCCGACTCCGAGGGCACTCCGTTCCTCTTCGAGAACGGCTTCCCCACCCCCGACGGCCGCGCCCGCTTCATCCCGGTGGAGTTCCTGCCCCCGGACGAACTGCCCAACGAGGAGTATCCCTACATCCTGAACACCGGCCGCCAGATGTATCACTGGCACACCGGCACCATGTCCCGCCGCTCCGAGGGGCTCGACTCGCGCGAGCCGGTGCCGGTGGTGGACATGCATCCGGCCGACGCCATCGACCTCGGCGTCACCGAGGGCGACAGCGTGCGGGTGATCTCTCGCCGCGGCAGCGTCCTGATCGGCGTCCGCCTTTCCGACCGGCAGGCCCCGGGACAGATCTTCATCCCGATGCATTTCCGCGAGGCCGCGGCCAACCTGCTCACCAACCCGCAACTCGATCCCTACGCCAAGATCGCCTCGTTCAAGATCAGCGCGGTGCGCATAGAGCCGGCGGCAGTCCCCGCCCTGCGGTAAACGGTAAAGGGTAAACGGGGAATGGGGCCGCTCGGCGCAGCCCCGTTCCCCGTTTACCGTTTACCGTTGACCCTTCACGGCTATATTCCCCGCCGACTTCACCTCGGACCTCCATGCGCGCACTCGTGAAGGAAGGCCCCCGGCCGGGGATGGTCCTGCGGGAGCGGCCGGTTCCCGACTGCGGGCCGAGCGACGTGCTCATCCGGGTGCACCACGCCGGGGTTTGCGGCACCGACCTGCACATCTGGGAGTGGGATAGTTGGGCCAGCCAGCGCCTCAAGCCGCCGCTGACGATCGGTCACGAGTTCGCCGGCGAGATCGTCGAGCTGGGACGGGAGGCGGCGGTGGCGGGACTGCTGGAGGCGGGCGACAAGGTCACCGCCGAGGGCCACGTCGTCTGCGGCCATTGCCTCCAGTGCCGGCTGGGCGCGGGACATCTCTGCCAGCGGACCCAGATCATCGGCGTGGACCGCGATGGTGCCTTCGCCGACTACATCGCCATGCCCGCCTCCAACGTGATGAAGCTGGACGGGATTCCCACCGAGATCGGCGCCATCATGGATCCCCTGGGCAACGCCGTTCACACGGTGCTCGAGGCCTCGGTCCCCGGCAGCACCGTGCTGGTGCTCGGCTGCGGTCCGATCGGGTGCTTCGCCGTCGGGGTGGCCCGGGCAGCCGGCGCGTCGCTGGTGGTCGCCAGCGACTTCAACCCCAGGCGGCTCGAGCTGGCCCGGGCCATGGGCGCGCACGTCACCCTGAATCCCGGCGGGGACGATGTGCTCGCCCGAGTGCGCGAGCTCACCGGCGGTGATGGTGTCGATCTGGTCTGCGAGATGAGCGGTCACCCCAGCGGCCACGCCCAGGCCTTCGCGGCGGCACGCCTCGGAGGCCGGGTCAACCTCCTCGGCACGCCCAGCCGCACCACCGAGGTGGATTTCGCGCGCGACGTCATCTTCAAGGGTCTCACGCTGTACGGCGTCACCGGCCGGAAGATGTATCAGACCTGGCACCAGATGCGCCGGTTCCTCCGCGCGGGGCAGCTCGACCCGCGGCCGGTGATTACCCACCGCTTTTCACTCGAGTGCATCGCCGAGGCGATCCAGGTCATCAAGGACGGACAGGCCGGCAAAGTCATCCTGGAGATTGGCGCATGAGCAACGTATTGGAGCGGCGGCTCCAGACCGAGCTGGAGCAGTTCATCCGGGACGGCGTCTACAAGCGGCTCAACTTTCTCGACGGCCCGCAGGGCGCCCGGGTGAAGATGGAAGGCCGGGGCGAGGTCATCATCCTCTCGTCCAACAACTATCTGGGCCTGAGCAACCAGCCGGAGGTGGTCGCGGCGGGCAAGGCCGCGTTGGACCGGTTCGGCGCGGGGACGGCGTCGGTGCGATTCATCTGTGGCACCTTCACCGTGCACCGCGCCCTCGAGGCCGCCTGCGCGCGGCTGGCCGGTACCGCGGCCTCGCTGAGCTTCGTGAGCGCGTGGAACGCCAACGAGGCGGTCCCCGCCACCCTGCTCGGCGAGGACGACCTGATCGTCAGCGACCAGCTCAATCACGCCTCCATCATAGACGGCGTCCGTCTCGCCAAATCGATCAGCAAGTGCCGGACGGCGGTCTACAAGCACGGCGATCTGACGGATCTGAGAGAGAGGTTGAGCGCGGCGAGGGATTGCCGGGTGCGGATGGTCATTACCGACGGCGTCTTCTCGATGGAGGGCGCCATCGCCCCGCTCCCCGACCTGGTGGAGCTCTGCCGCCGCCACGACGCCGTCCTGGTAGTGGACGACTCCCACGGGACCGGCGTCCTCGGGGCAACCGGGCGGGGTACGGCGGAGCACTTCGACATGCTGGGAGAGGTGGACATCATCACCTCCACCCTGGGCAAGGCCCTGGGCGGCGCCGCGGGAGGCTTCGCTGCCGCCGCCGCATCGGTGTGCGACTACCTCACCCAGCGCGCCCGCCCGCAACTCTTCTCCAACGCGCTCCCGCCGACGGTCGCGGCCAGCTCGCTCGCCAGCATCGAATATCTCGAGGCCCACCCCGAGCGGGTGACCCTGCTGCGCGAAAACGCGCGCTACTTCCGCGAGCGCCTGCTCGAACTCGGCTTCAAGCCACTGCCGGGCGAAACTCCGATCATCCCCGTCATCCTGGGCGAAACCGCGGCCGCGATCCGAATGAGCGAGCTGCTCCTCGCCGAGGGCGTCTTCGCCACCGGCTTCGGCTTCCCGGTGGTCCCCCAGGGGCAGGCCCGCGTCCGCTGCCAGATCTCCGCCGCGCACACGCGGGACGACTTGGATCAGGCGCTGGAGGCGTTCAAGCGGGTGGGGCGGAAGCTCGGACAGATCTGAGAGCAGGGGGGCAGCGGGGCGGCGAGGCAGTAACTGCACACCTGCCGAGTCCCGGCCCGTACGGTGCGCTCGAGCGGTGTGCCGTTACTGCCCCGCTGCCCCGCTGTCCCGCCGTCCATGGCCTTCCTCTTGCACCTTCCCCCCTCTCGACGGGCAGGGAAGTGGCCCGGTTGTCATCTGCAAGCCGCTGTAGCACAACCAGATGACTGCCTACGAGTCGCTCCTCCCCTCCCGCGCTTTTTCGGCAGATTTCACGCATTTTGACGTACCGTGCCGACTGGGGACGCGGTAGGCGCCAGGTCTAGCCTGGTGCGGACACCTTACGGAGGCGGTCTGTGATGCGCATGATCACTCGAAGCATTCCGGTCGCGGCGCTGGCACTCTGTCTGGGGACGGCCGCTCTCTCCGCGCAGGAGCCGAGCAATGGCACCTTTCAGTGGTACGTCGGTGGACAGGGCGGCGCCATGATCTTCCGGACGCCCGATCAGGACGCCTCGGCCATTCCCACTTTCGGCGGTCAGGCGCTTATCGTCGCCAAACGCACCGGGCTGCTCCTCTCGGTGGAGGAAGCGGTGGGATCGGACGAGGTCAGCTCCTATTCCGACGCCGGTGGGGTGCAGAGCGTCACCTTCAATGACATCCGCAAGTACTCCGCCGTGCTGATGGCCTTCCCCATCCGCTCCGCCGTGCAGCCTTACCTCGGCGTCGGCTACGGCATCATGCACGTGGTGAATCCGCAGGCCACCGGTCTCACCGGCTCGAACGGAATTGCGAACGAGCTCGGCAGCACCGGGTTCGGCACCTTCCTCGGCGGGCTCACGTTCCAGCTCGGCCGGTTCATGGCCTTCGGCCAGTACCAAGTCACCACGGCCCCCTCCAATGACGTGGTGACGGACGAGGCCGGGATCATCGTCGCCACCGGCCGGCTGCTTGAAGGCCCCACCCACACCTTCACCGGCGGCCTGCGCTTCGGGCTCGGAAGCGCGCGTGAAGGCGCGAAGACCGGGGGGTACTGACGGGAGTCGGTGGGGCAGCGGGGCAGCGGGGCAGGAACTGAACCCGGCTGTCATCCCGAGCAAAGCGAGGGATCTTCCTAAAGGGGTATCGAGCCCCGGGTAGGAAGATCCCTCGCTTCGCTCG
>JACCSE010000190.1 GCA_013813145.1 Gemmatimonadales bacterium | reverse complement strand
ACGCTGCTCCGCACCGAGCGCGGCTTCCGCGTGGGCCTCGCCGGCCCGCGCGAGCCGGCCGTCGAGCTCGCCGGAGGCGCGCCGGGCATCGAGCGCCTTTCCTTCCGGCCTACGTCGCTGGAGGACGCGTACTTCGCGCATACGCTGGCTGAGGGGCCGCACCAACCAGCCCCTCAGACATGAGCGCCTGGAACGCGATGTACGGGATCGTGGCGCGCGACCTGGCCCGTTCGACCCGCCAGACCAGCCGGCTGCTGGGCGGCATAGCGCGGCCGTTCATGTGGCTCCTGCTCGTCGGCACCGGCTACAACACGATCGCGAGGCTGGACAGCGGCATCTCCTACCAGTCGTTCGTCTTCCCCGGCATCGTGGTGATGGCCGCGCTGTTTGGCGGGACGCTCACCGCGATCGCCACGGTCTATGACCGCGAGTTCGGAATGCTGAGGCTGATGCTGTCGAGCCCGGCGGGGGTTCCCGCGGTGCTCGCCGGCCGGGCGCTCGCGGCGACGCTGATCGGCGTGGTGCAAGGCGGCATCGTGCTCGCCTTCGCGCCGCTGGTGCTGGAGGTGACTGCCGCCGGTTGGCTGGCGGCCCTCGCCGCCGTGGTCGTGGTCTCGGCGATGAGTGCCGTGCTCGGCTTGCTGGTCGCGGCGCGGCTCCGCTCGGTGGAGAACTTCGCCGGCATCATCAACGTGGTCCTCTTTCCGCTCCTGTTCCTGAGTGGGGCACTCTACCCGACCGACGGGATGCCGCCGCTGCTTCGCGCCATCGCCCGCGCCAACCCGGTGACCTACGCGGTCGACCTGTTGCGCCACGCCCTGGGCCAGCCGGCGGAAACGACCGCGCCGGTGGCAGCCGGCGCGGTGCTCGGGGTGACGCTGCTGGCGTTCCTGCTGACCGCGCTCCTGTTCGACCCCGAGCAGCGGTTCTTCCCCGCCCGGCCGCCGAGTGGCGGCGCGGGCGGGTCTCAAGAACCCGGTTGAGGCTCGCCGAAGAGGAAGTCATCCGTCACCACCAGGTCGTTCGCTCCTCCCAGGCTCACGTCGTTTCGCCCCGCCCCAAGCGGTGCCTCGCCCGACGTCACTTCCACCCGGCCGATGAGCGGCCGGTCGAATACCACGCCGACGAATTAATGGCCGGCGGGGTCGCTCCGCACCGGGTGCCGCTCACGATCCCCTCGGTAACCGTCCCCGCCAGGCGGAACCGGAGCGTCATCCGGGGGCTGCCGGATGCCATGAAGGTCCTCACCTTGCTGAAGCTCTCGAACTCGCCCGCGTAGCTGGGATTGATGTCGGCGAAGTCGTTGTCGCTCACCCGCGTCCCGATTCCGTCCGTAGTCGTGATCAGCCCTGCGTTCCGGAAGAAATCGGCCGGGAACGCGTCGGTGTTGGTCTGTTCGGCCGGTACGCCAGCTTTCAGCGACAGGCGGATCCCGCGAGGCGGGCGAGCTCGATGTGCTGGGTGACTCGGGAGCGAACCGGCTGGCGCACGCGACCCGCGGCGGGGATCGACGTTTCCACCACGATGTCCCGGGTGCGGTTGGCGAGCCCCGCGGACGGATCCCAGGTGAACTCGCCTCGCTCGGTGATGGTCTGCCGGATCGGGATGGGCACGGTATCGCCGCGTGGCACAGTCTGGTTGCGCTCGCGGCGTGAGTCGGCCCCGAACCGAAGCATCCTGCGCCCGGCCACGACCGTGTCCGCGAGCCGGCGAATCTCGGTCTCCCCGCCGCGCCAGCTCGCGTCCGGAGCGAGCCCCGTGGGCGGCAGCAAAGGAAAGAAGTCGTCCAGCGCCCCGCCCAGTTCGGCCACTTCGGCCAGTTCATCCGGAACGAACGGGCGGGTGGCAGCGGCATAGGCGCCGCGGATGCCGAGCCGGCCGCGGTAGCGGCCGCCGATCACTCCGTCGGTATCCGGCGCGAGCTCGACACCTTCGGCGCGGCGCCACACCGCGAGGGAATCGTACCAACCCTCGAGCGCCACTCCTCCGGTCGTGTCCCGTGCCCGAAAGCTCCAGCGTCCCTCGCGTCCTGCGGCTGCCTGGCTCGACTTCCGATCGGTGGCCGTCTCGATCTCGCTGCGGGAGGATTCGGCCCAGCGGCTGCAGTGGAGCTGGGACGCGGAGTATGCGGGGAGGGAGGGTGCGGTGCCTTGCGCATGCGCGGGGCCTGCCGCGATGAGGGTAAACGCGTACCTCATCCCGAGCGCAGCGAGAGAGCACCAGGCGGGTGGGCCACCAGAGGACTGTGTGCCTG
>JACCSE010000179.1 GCA_013813145.1 Gemmatimonadales bacterium | reverse complement strand
CCATCGACTTGACGATGGAGCGCGGGCTGATCCCGTGCTCCTCGTTGTAGCGCCGCTGGATCTCGCGCCGTCGGTCCATCTCGGCGAGAGCGCGCTGCATCGAGCCGGTGATCCGGTCGGCGTAGAGGATGGCCCGACCGTTCACGTTCCGCGCCGCGCGGCCGATGGTCTGCACCAGGCTCCGGTCGGAGCGGAGGAATCCTTCCTGATCGGCGTCGAGAATCGCCACGAGGGAGACCTCGGGCAGGTCCAGTCCTTCGCGCAGCAGGTTGATCCCCACCAGCACGTCGAAGTCGCCCAACCGGAGCCCGCGCAGGATCTCCATCCGCTCGATGGCGTCAATGTCCGAGTGGAGGTAGCGGACCCGCACGCCTGCCTGCTGGAGATAGTCGGTGAGGTCTTCCGACATCCGCTTGGTCAGCGTGGTGACCAGCACCCGCTCGCCGGCCGCCTCGCGCAGGCGGATCTCGTTCAGCAGATCGTCCACCTGACCCCGGACCGGCCGCACGTCCACCTCGGGATCGAGCAGTCCGGTGGGGCGGATGATCTGCTCGACCACGACGCCGTCGGAGAGTCGCAGCTCGAACTCGCCCGGCGTGGCCGACAGGTTGATCATCTGAGGCGCGAGCGCCATGAACTCGTCGAACTGAAGCGGACGGTTGTCGAGCGCCGACGGCAGGCGGAATCCGTACTCCACCAGGGTGGTCTTCCGCGCCCGGTCCCCGTTGAACATCCCGCCGATCTGCGGCAGGGACACGTGCGACTCATCCACCACCACGAGGTAGTCGGCGGGGAAGTAGTCCAGCAGGCAGGCGGGACGCTCGCCCGGCCGGCGGCCGCTCAGGTGCCGGGAGTAATTCTCGATCCCGGCGCAGGTGCCGACCTCGAGCAGCATCTCGACGTCGAACTGGGTGCGGGACTCCAGCCGCTGCGCCTCCAGCAGCTTCCCCGACGCCTTGAGCTCGGCGAGCCGCTCGGCCAGCTCGGCCCGGATGTGCACCAGCGCGCGCTCGATGTTGCGCCGGTCGGTGACGAAGTGCTTGGCCGGATAGATGGCGCATTGGTCGAGCTGAGTGATGGTGTCGCCGGTGAGCGGATCGATCTTGCTGATCCGCTCGACCTCGTCGCCCCAGAGCTCGATGCGGATGGCCTGCTCGGCGTAGGCGGGGAAGACCTCGATCGAGTCGCCCCGCACCCGGAAGGTGCCCTGCTCGAAGGTCACGTCATTCCGGCCGTACTGGATCTGCACCAGGTCCGCCAGAATGGCGTCCCGCGCGCGCTGCTCTCCCCGGCGCACCATCACCAGGGCCTTCCGGTACTCCACCGGGTCACCCAGGCCATAGATGGCGCTCACGGTCGCCACGATCACCACGTCTTCCCGCTCCATCAAGCTGGACGTGGCCCGCAGCCGCAGGCTCTCGATATCCTGGTTGATGGACGCGTCCTTCTCGATGTACACGTCAGTCGAGGGGACGTACGCCTCCGGCTGGTAGTAGTCGTAGTAGGAGACGAAGTACTCGACCGCGTTGCGCGGCAGGAACTGGCGCAGCTCGCCGTAGAGCTGGGCCGCCAGCGTCTTGTTGTGCGAGAGAACGAGGGTCGGCCTGCCATGGCTGGCGATGGTGTGGGCCAAGGTCATCGTCTTGCCCGACCCGGTAACGCCGAGCAGGGTCTGGTGCTTGTCGCCCCGGCGGAGCCCCTCGCTCAGCTCGGCGATGGCCTTGGGCTGGTCGCCGGCGGGCTGGAAGGGAGCGTGCACTTCGAAGCGGGGGGATGTCATTGACCCAATATAATGGATTGTGTCGGCGTTTGTTCGGGCCGTGGTGAAGGCAGTGAAGAGGGATAAGCCACCCCCGGTCGAGCAATCGTGCTACTGGCTGGCCAGGAGACCCCTTCGGCCCGTCACGCCGCTCGCGGGGTCGGAGGAGGCCGATGTCGGCATCGTCGGCGCCGGGCTCACCGGACTATGGACCGCGCTCGCCATCAAGGAGCTGGACCCGGGTGCGTCGGTCGCCATCGTCGAGCAGGAGGTGGCGGCCTATGGTGCGAGCGGCCGGAACGCGGGCATGCTGTCCGAAACCATCGACCACGGGCACGGGCTCGCGATCCAACACTTCGGCTCGGCCGAGGCACGCCGCCTGGCCCGGCTGGGCGAGCGGAACATCGCCGAGATGGTGGTGTTTCTCGAGCGCCGCGGCATCGAGTGCGACTACGAGCCGACCGGGCGCCTCACCGTGGCACTCGCTCCGGCGCACCTGGAGGAGGCGCGTCGCGCCGTCGCGGCGGCGGAGCGGCTGGGGCTCGACACCTTCCGCTACCTGGGTCGAGCCGAGGTGCAGGCCGCGCTCCATTCCCCGCTCTACCTGGGCGGGGTAGTCGTGCGCGGCGGGGGAATCCTCGATCCGGTCAAGCTGGTGGACGGTCTGCGCGACGAGGCCGAGCGTCAGGGCGTGCGGGTGTTCGAGCGGAGCCGGGTAGAGGCGGTGGAGCCGGCCGGTGCCGGGGCGAGGGTGCGTGCCGCCGGCGGGCGCCTCACCGCTCGCCGAATCGTGCTCGCCACCAGCGCGTACACCCACCATCTCCTGCCTGGAATCACCCGCCGGTTCCTCCCCCTGTACGATTACATCCTGGTCAGCGACCCGCTGACTCCGGCTCAGCGCGAGGTGATCGGCTGGCGCGGCCGCGAGGGGGTCAACGATGGCCGTGCCTTCTTCAACTACTACCGTCTCACGTCCGACGACCGGATCCTCTGGGGCACCAGCGAGGCGGCCTATCACGGGAACAACCGGGTGGATCGAAGCTGCGACCACTCTCCCCCGCACTATGCCTCCCTGAGAGAGAGCTTCCGGCGCCACTTTCCGCAACTCGCCGCGCTCGAGTTTCCCTACGCCTGGGGCGGCCCCATCTGCTGCACCACTCGGCTGACGCCATTCTTCGGCGGTGCCCTCGGCGGGCGAGTGCTCTACGGCCTGGGGTACACCGGCCACGGGTTGGGCACCACCCGCATCGGCGGCCGAATCCTCGCGCACCTCGCGCTCAGTCGGCCCAGCGACCTGCTGGAGCTGGCGCTGGTACGGCGGAAGCCCTTTCCCTACCCACCGGAGCCGCTGCGAGGCTGGGCGGTGCGCGGGGTTGCGCGGGCTTTGCGGAGGGTGGATCGAGGAGGGCGACCTGGACTGCTGCTTCGAATGCTGGACCGGCTGGGAGTGGGCTTCTCGAGCTGAGCGGCGGCGGTCCAGGTCCTTGCCGTGGGCGACGCGGATGAACGCGGGAACAAGGGATGAACGCGGATTGCTCTCACCCAACCCCCGCCATCCTCAGCAACAGCTTCCACTCCGCACCCGGCACCGGCACTACCGAAAGGCGCGAAAGGCGCACCAGGCCGAGATCCTTGAAGGCGGGATCGGCTTTGATGGCCGCCAGCGTCACAGTCTCAGGCAGCTCGTCGCCTGCCTCCAGGTCCACCACAACCACCCGCTCGTCTCCGGCGCTCGGATCGGGATACGGCTCGCCGACGACCGTCGCCATGCCGACCAGTCGCTTCTCGTCGCCGGTGTGATAGACAAGGACCCGATCGCCCGGACGCATGCTGCGGAGATGCTTGAGCGCCAGAGCGTTGGTCACTCCGTCCCAGCGGGTGCGTCCGGCGCGCTGGAGGTCGCCGAAGGCGAACTCCGACGGCTCGGTCTTGAGGATCCAGTATTGGGGCATGGAATGCTCGTGAGCTTGGTGCACGGCGTTTCAACACTCTGTCACCCTGAGCGGAGCGAAGGGGGCATGACCTAACATGGTCCCCTTCACTTCGTTCAGGGTGACAACCGCGGGACTATCACTTACTTCTTGACCGCGAAAGTCTTTCCGTCCACCGAATCGCCGTCGGCGTAGATGATCACGTTGTAGGTGCCCATTGGCCAGCCCTTGGGTCGCGAAACGTGGAACTCGGTGTTCTCCGGGCCGTCGGGGCTGATCGCCTGGGTCGAGGAATCCACCGTCTGTCCGGTCTGGAAATGCCAGACCGCCGTGATCGCGGTGCTGTCCGACTTACCCGTGGTCCCGACCGACACGTATATCGTATCCGGGGGGGCGAACTGGAAGGTCGGCTCGGTGATCAGGTTGTTCGCGCCGATGCGCTTTCCGATCATAACGTTGGCGACCTTGAACTCATTGGAAGGGGCCGCCGCGGTACTGCCGGCCGGTGCCGCTCCTGCAGCCGTGCCGCTCTCGGCCTCGTCCCGCCCTCCACAACCCGCCGCGACAACAACCGCGGCCGCCAACAGAATACGTACGACGTGCTGCATGGTCGTCTCCGTGTGATGAGAGTCAGGCGTCAGGCAGCTTCAGCACCTGCCCGGGATGGATCAGGTCGGGGTCGCTCACGATGTCACGGTTGGCGTCGTAGATTCGCCGCCATTGCTGGGCGTCGCCATAGACGCGCTTGGCGATTTTCGAGAGACTCTCGCCCTTGACCACCGTATGGGTGCGCGCGGGGGACGCGCTTGGGGCGGTCGAGGAGCCTCCGCTCTGTACGTCGGAGAAGTCGGGTAGCGGTTCCTTGCGTTCCGGCATGCTGAACCTCCTGGGCGTGATCCAAAGGGGCTGTATTCCTAGGCCGGTCCCTTCATGTCGTCCGTGACGGCAGTCACCCGGCCGGCGCACAGCCCAAGGTATCTTGCAGGTCTCACCCAGCGCAAACGGAGGCCGGCATGCGATGGAGTCCTGGCGGACGGAGCAGCAATCTGGAGGACCGCCGTGGCGGCGGTGGCCGGTTCATGCGAGGGGCCGGCGGCATGGGGCTGGGAACGGTGGTCGTGCTCATCGTTCTCAGCCTCATCTTCAAGCGCGACATGTTCCAGTTCGTCGGCGACGCGGGCGTCAGCGCGGCCCCTGAGGCGGCGGCGGGCGCCCCGATCGAGGCCACGCCCGAGGAGGAGCGGCTGGTGGACTTCGTCTCCTTCGTGCTGGACGACGCGCAGGCCGTGTGGAGCCAGACGCTGCCGCGCGCCGGCACCCCGTACCGGCCGGCCCGGCTGGTGCTGTTCCGAGACGCGATCCAGTCGGCCTGCGGCCTGGGCCAGACGGCCACCGGGCCGTTCTACTGTCCGGCGGACGAAAAGGTCTACATCGATCTCGGCTTTTACCAGGAGCTTCAGGAGCGCTTCGGCGCGCCGGGCGACTTCGCCCAGGCCTACGTCCTGGCGCACGAGATCGGCCATCACGTGCAGAACGTGCTCGGCACCGAGGCGGAGGTGCGGCAGGCGCGCGGGAGCCGCCCCGACCTCGCCAACCGGCTTTCGGTCCGGCTGGAGCTCCAGGCGGATTGCTACGCCGGCATCTGGGCCCACAGCACGGCCCAGCGGGAGCTGCTGGAACGAGGTGACGTCGAAGAGGGACTCGGCGCGGCGGCCGCGGTGGGCGACGACCGGATTCAGCGGATGGGCGGCGGCCGGGTGGCCCCGGAGGGGTTCACCCACGGAAGCTCGGAAGACCGGATGCGCTGGTTCCGCCGCGGCCTGGAAACCGGCAGTCCGGAAGCCTGCGACACCTTCCAGGGCTAGCTCGGCGGCGCCTCGCGCCGCTCGATCTCGGTCACGCCTTTGACCCGGCGTACCGCCTTCATCACCTTGGCCAGGTGGGGCAGATTGTCCACCTCGACGAAGATCGTGCCGAACACGGTCCCGTCCTTGGTGTGCAGGTCGGCGCCCCGAATGTTGGTGCCGGTCTGGCTGATCGCCTCCATGATGTCGGCGTAAAGGCCGCGCCGGTCCTCACCGGTTACGGCCAGCCGGACCGCGAACGCCTCGCCGGCGGTCTCCTGCCAGTCGATGTCCACCCGGCGCTCGTCGATCGCGAGGGTGAGCAGGTTGGGGCAGTCGGCCCGATGGATCGAGATTCCCCGGCCCTGCGTCACGTATCCCACCACCGCGTCGCCCGGCACCGGCTGGCAGCACTGGGCGTAGCGCACCATGAGCCCGTCCACTCCCTGGATCTTGATTCCTCGCCCGAGTCGAATCCGGTCGATGACCCGGCCGAACACGGTGGGCTTGGGCTCCTGGATCTCGTCGCCCCCCAGGTCCGGATAGAGCGCCCGGATGACCTGGCCGATGGCGACGTCCCCCCGCCCCACCGCGATCTCGAGACCCCGGCCGTCGGCCAGCGAGAGCGTCATGGCGGCGCGGGCAAGGCGGTTGTCGTCGGGCGGGTCGAGCCGGCGGCGGCGCACCTCCCGGGCGAGGATCTCCTTGCCCAGCGCCAGGCTGACCGTCTCCTCTTCATGGTTGACCCACTGCTTGATCTTTTGGCGGGCGCGCGCGGTGCGGACGTGGCTGAGCCAATCGCGGCTGGGCTTGGCGGCGGCCCCGGTCAGGATCTCGATGGTGTCACCGCTCTTGAGCTCCCGGTGCAGCGGAGCGATCCGGCCGTTGATCTTGGCCCCTTGGCACCTAAGGCCGACCTCGGTATGCACGTGAAAGGCGAAGTCGATCGGCGTGCT
>JACCSE010000170.1 GCA_013813145.1 Gemmatimonadales bacterium | reverse complement strand
GCACCGAATTGGACAGTCGGGTGACGCTGTTCACGCCAACCGACAGCAGCGAGCCCTCGGGTAGCCGGTAGACCGCCGCCCCGAAAGGCCCACCGCTACCGCGGACCACGTTCTCCCGGGCGAGGTGCACCGCCAGGCGCATCCGGGCCCCGTCGGTGGGGTAGGCCGCATTCCAGTCCACCACCTCGTCCACCCAGTCGGGCAGGGCGATCCTCAGCATCCGATCGGTCTGCATGAGCGCTCCGGCGGAGGATCCACTCAGCCCCGTTCCAAGAGAGGAAGATACGCGCGCCAGGGCCCCACTGCCGACGTATATCGCCGGGCCATCACGCGCACGATCTGCCCGACGTGACTGAGGTCGTGCGCCACCCAGGTGGCAAGGTGCTGGCCGAGGGTGACCAGACCGAACTCCGGATGGCGCCCGCGCCGGCCTAAGTCCGCGGGCATGGGCGCGAGCTGCCGGAGCCGGACGAGGTTGGCGCTCCGCAGCTCGGCGAAGGTGTCGAGCAGCTCAGCCAGCGTGAGGCCGCGCGAAGCTTCGAACTGGGCGAACCGGTCGAAGGGGACGAACGTCGCGGCTTCGTCCCGACTCAAGATCAGTTCGGCCCGAGGGATCCAGTCGACCCGCTCTCCGTGGATGAGGTGCCCCACGACGTCGAACGCGCTCCAGGTCTCCTCGCCTTCCGTGGCCGAGACCCAGGGAGCGGGGAGGTCCGCAAGCAGCGCGCGGAGCACCGCGGGCGTGCGTTCGAGAACCGGCAGGCCCTCGTCGAGCGAAAATGCCGCGTTCAGTGAGACGCTCCAGCGCGATGGTCGTGCCGCTGGAAGGCGAGGAACTGGTGCACCGCGCGCACTGCATCCCGATCGGCGGCGCGGATGCGGAGCTGGGCGCCGCGGGGCAGCGTGTCGGCGAGGTAGGTGATGGCGGCCCGCCGCTCCCGCATGACCGCGGTGCCGGGAACGTCGCGGGCATGCACGAAACCGGGCAGCCGAAAGTCCCCCGCGCTGAACGCGACGGCGATCCGCGTCATGTGGCGACGGATCTGGGCGACGCCGCCAGGATCGTCTAGGTCGCGCTGAAGCACGATCCGTCCGCCATCGGAAAGCGGCTCGAAGACATGGGACGAGGTGTACTGGTCCACTCCCATGGCGGCCTGCCCCCGGGCCTGAACTTCGGCAAAGGCGAGGTCCTCGTCGCTCCGGCAACCCAGGGCCACCACGAGGATCATCGCGAGACTCACGCCAGTCGTTCGCATGTTGGTCAACTCGAGTGATCGTGGATTACGCGCCATCCCGCCGGCTGCCGCTCCCACACCGTGGAGAACCAGCCCGAGCGATCAGGCTGGCCCCCGCCGCTCAGCACGAATCGCCCCACCACGAGAGCGTGCGCGCCTCCCAGCGGCCTGACGCTTACCTGCTCGAAGCGCAGCGATTGGACCGGCTTCCCGTCGCGAAAGAACCCGCGGCGCAGGGCATCGGCGGTACCGGCCTTGCCGACGATGGGTCCCTTGGAGGTCATGAACGTGATGGAGTCGGCGTTGTCGGCCAGGTGCCCGTCGAGATCAGCGCGATTCCAGGCGGCCGCCGACTCGCCGAGCAGGGCCCGGATCTCCCCTTCGGCAGCCCTGCCGCCGGAGGTTTGGGCGGCGGCCGGCACGGCGGCCAGCAACAGTATCAGTGCCACACATGGGATGCCCTGAAGCACGCGCTCCTCCTCTGGTAGGTGACCCGCGACTCTCGACGGTTCAGGCCCCTACGGAGGAGAGGCCGCTCCGGGATTCAACGCGCGGCGGAGTAGGCCGATCTGTCCCCCATGGTACCCGTCGTGCTGCACGAGTCCCGCGATCATCGCGGCGAAGGTGACGCCGGTGCCGAGCGGCGCGTCCCGCTCGTCGCCGATGCGCTCACTCCAGCGCGCCTCCGGGAATCCCAGTACCGCCTCGGCCAGCGCTTCGTGGGCCACCCGCAACCCGCGCCGCGCTTCCTGCCAGGCCGCCTCCGACACCGGGCCGACCTCGGGCCAGTCTCCCTCCGCGGGAGCCGCCGGCATTCCACCCCGGAGCCGCCGCCTCACCTCGCCCGCCCAGGCGGTGGCGTGAAGCACGATCTCCCAGATCGAGTGCCCTTCCGGGATCGGACGGGCGGCGGCCTCCACCGCGGTCACTCGCTCGAGGTTCTCCGCCAAAGCCGGGCCGTGCCAGGCGGGTCCGTCGTGGGCCAGCCGCACCTGCTCCGCCAGAAGTGCTCCCAGCATCTTCGTTGCTCCCAGCCGCCGGTCGGATCGCTACGGCAGCCGCCTGACGTAGCGCAGCGTCTCCGGTTCGTAGCCGAGCCGTTGATAGAACGCGCGAGCGCGGGCGTTCCCGGCGAATACGTTGAGGGTCATCGTATCGAAGCCATGTGCGCGAGCCCAAGCCTCTCCGGCCCGCATCAGTGCACCGGCGACTCCATGTCCTTCGGCCGACTCGGCGACGGCGAGCACTCCCACGTGGGCGTGCGGTGTCTGCCGGAAGTAATCCAGTGGACTCTCGAGATAGATGAACCCGAGCGGAACGCCGTCAGAGCTCTCGGCCAGGAGCAGCTCGGCGCCGGACACCGGTGAGTCCAGTGCGGCCGCCAGGGTGCGGCGCTCGCCCCGCGCAATCTCTTCCTCACTTCTCCAGGGCGGTGGACCGAACTCAGCCAGCCTGGGCGCCAATGACAGGATGAACTCGCGGTCCGTTTCGAGCGCTCCGCGGATACGCACCTGGGGACGCGTGACCACCATGATGCCGGCGCTCCGCTGAGGTGAAGGGCGGTGGAACCTTGGAAAACCCGTGAGCGGCAACGATTTCGAGGTGATCGAGGCGGGGCCGCTCACGACCTGCT
The DNA here is from genome assembly GCA_013813145.1 of Gemmatimonadales bacterium. GTDB lineage: Bacteria > Gemmatimonadota > Gemmatimonadetes > Gemmatimonadales > GWC2-71-9 > CAVVWJ01. Next base: position 13,931 of record JACCSE010000170.1, on the reverse strand, counting down.
GACCCGAAGCCCCTGTTCGAGCGTGCGATTGAGGGCGATCACCAGGACTATCGCGCCGAAAGTGATCGCCATGTCCGCGATGTTGAAAGTCCAGAAGCGCCAGCCGCCCACCCCCACATCGATGAAGTCCACCACCCCGCGCGGCGAGCGCAGCCGATCGATCAGGTTGCCTAGCGCTCCGGCGGCGATCAAGGCGAGCCCCGCGGCCGCGTCGCGGTCGCCCGGCGCGGTGCGGCGGTATAGATGGGCCATGACCACGAGCGCACCGAGGGCCAGCAGGGAAAAGCCGATCCGGGAATGCGCACCCAGCGAAAGGCTCATCGCCGCCCCGGGATTGTAGGCCAGGGTCAGCCGCACGATTTCGCCGATGAACTCGTGCGGCACGTGGGCGGGAACGAGATGCAGCTCGGCCGCGCGCTTGGTGGCGCAATCGGTCAGCAGCACCAGCGCGAAGAGAGGCCAGAAGCGGCGCGCCTTGGGCGTGACGATCATACTCGAAGGGTAGCAACGACGCGGTTAGTCCGCGACCGGCCGCGCCGAGCCCAGCTCGGCGGCGCGAATCGCATCCACGCCGCGATCGTCACCGGTGACGAGGCGGCGATGATAGTCGAGCTGGCCAAGGTGGTAGGCGAAGTGGCCGAGCAGGTGAATCAGATATTCGCCGGTGGCCACCCGCACGCCACCGACCACCTCGGGGAACTCCGCCTCGAGCGTGGACTCGTCGACCGCCTCCGCGGCCGCGTGCAGGGCCTCCCGGGCCGCCTCGATCCGCCGGACGATCTCGGTCCGGGGCACATCCCGGTCGGCGAACTCGGCCGGACGGTCACGCCGATACCCGGTGCCGGCCAGACAGGCGCCGAAATAGTGCTGGACGTTCCCCGCGAGGTGGAGCGCGAGCGTGCCTCCGGAGTTCGACACCCCGGGCGCCAAGCGCCACAGGTCCCGCTCGTCGGAATAGGTTTCGACCTCGCGCGCGAGGGCGCGCAGGTCCCGGTCGAGAACGGTGCTGACGGATCGAACGAGCATGCTACCTCCCGGCGCGCAGGGTCAGGGACCATTCGAGACGGCGGCGGCGGTCTCCGTCCCACAGCGGAGCGAGCTGGTCGCCGAGGGCATGGATCGGATTGGCTCCGGTCGTCTCGATGCAGCGGACGACCGCCGACCAGGTGGACAGATATCCCAGCATCTGGCGCAGCGTCCACTCTTCGACCATGGGCGGCACCGCGATGCTCTCCTCCCGGAAGGGAAACGGCAATCCGCGGTAACCCACCTCCACCCAGCGACGCTCCGGCGCCCAGTAGGGGCCCACTACGTCGCGATAAAAGCGATCGATCAGCCCGTCGATCGGCCCGCCGTCCACCCGGTGCCTCCCGTAGGTCCACACCGCCACCAGGCCGCCCGGCGCGAGCGACCGCCGGGCCTCGGCGTAGAAGCGGTCGAGATCGAGCCAGTGGAGAGCTTGCGCGACGGTGACGAGGTCCGCTGAGCCGGAACGAATCGGTGACGCCCCGGCGTCGGCCACGACATAGGCCACCGCTCCGGAGCCAGCCGCCTGGCGCAGTTGCGACAGGCTGGCGTCGCTCGCGAGGACGCGGTGAAAGCAGGCCGCCAGGCCGACCGCCGCCTGTCCGGTGCCGGTGGCGCAGTCCCAGGCAAGCCCCCGGCGGGGGACCGCCGCCGCAAGCGCGGCGAACAACCCGTCGGGGTAGCGCGGGCGATAGGCCGAGTACTCGGCCGCGACGCGGGAAAAGTGGTCGGCGAACGCCTTCATGCCCGCGGCCGGGCGTCAGGAAACGATATGGAGCCGCACCGCGCCGCGGGGGACGTCGAGGCTTCGAAGCAGCAGCGCGACCAGGCGCGCGGTGCCCCGCGTGCTGACCTCGATCTGCAGGCAGGATCCCGAGGGGTCCACGGCCACGCGCCGGGTCCCCGCGATTCCCAGAGCCACGTTCGCCTTGGCCCGCACAGTATCGGAGAGGCTGCCGGACGACGGAGCGCACGGCTTGGCCGTAGAGGGGAGCAACAGCGCGGCCGTCAGCAGGGCGGGCGCGACGAGGTGAATGGCGAGCTTGGGCATGGCAGCCTCCGGTGGGGGTGCCTTCAACTTACGTCCGCCGGCGAAGCTCCTCCAGCACCCGCGCCGAGTTCACTTCGATTCGGGCTTGGAGTTGTAGACCATCCGCACGAACCCGTCGGGCGGCACCGGCCCCTTTCCCCAGCGGGCGTCCAAGGCCGCCGTGGGCTTGGCGGCGACCACCTGGGCTTCCGTGGCTCCCGTCTTCACCAGCCGCCGGACGGTGTCGCGCACCTGAACCAACATGCCGTGGTACTCCCGAAGCTGCGCGGTGGTCGCCACCGGCCCGCGTACCGGCACGAACCGGTTGTTGGCGGGACTGTCGATGAAGCGCCCCACGGTCTCGATCATGCCGTCGATGGACCCGTTCTGGGAGAAGTCGATGACGGGATAACCGTCCGACGTGAACGCGCCGCCCAAATGCACCACGCTGGAGTGGTGGAAGTGGGCGATCGCGTCGTCGTTGCTGTAGCCGGGCGGCATGTGGACGACGTGGATGGACTCGCCGTTCAGGTCGAAGGCGATCACCTCGGAGTAGGTGACGGAAGGCAACGCCGAGGGCGGAGCGCCAGGGAGCCGGGCCCATTCATCCAGCTTGGGACGGTTCCACTCGTGGGTCACGGCGACCGCCCCGAGTGCACCCCACCCCGCGTCGCCGGCGACGATCGTGGAGTCGCCCGGGGAGAGGACCACGTAGCGGCGGGGCGAGCGAGTGCGCCGGGCCAGCTCCGCTTCGATCGCCGGGGTCGTCGCGGGCGTCTGAATGCCGATGACCACCGCACCGTCCGGGCCTACGCTCGCGATCGAGTTGCCGGCGCGCGTCGTGAGCACCAGCACGCCGGGTGCGACTTCGTGTGCGGTGACCGATTGCGCGGCGAGCGACGCGGGCGACGAGAGGAGTGCCGCGGTGAGGAACGGCGCGAGCGTAATGCGGATCCCCCTGAGTGGATGCGCCGTGAGACTTGAGGTGATGTGCAGTAACAAGCTGCCTCGCAATCATTTACGAAGTTGCCTTCAACTGGTTTCTCTAGTGGAGGACCGCTATGCACTCGAGCTCCACCCTCGCCCCGAGCGCCAGGCCCGATACGCCGAACGCGCTGCGTGCGGGGAGCCGGTCCTTCCGAAAGTGGGTGACGTACTCCTGATTCATCGCCGCCCACTCGGACATGTCGGCAAGCATCGCGGTGCACTTCACCAGATCATCCATCGTCCCGCCGGCACGGCCCAGGATCGAGCGAATGTTCTCCAGCGCCTGACGGGTCTCGGGCACGATGCCGCCGGGAACCACTCGCGCGGCGCTGTCGGTCCCGAGCTGGCCCGACAGGTAGAGTGTGGGGCCGACCCTGACCGCGGCCGAGAAGGGCAGCGGCCGGTCCACCTGCATCGGTAAGTATGCTACAGCCGGGGACGACGGCCGCTCGGGGCCGCATGCGGCGGCGAGCCCAACCAGCGAGAGACCCAGATGATGCGCCCTCATGGTGATCTCCCTTGGAGTCGTTACAGGTGACGCCGGTCACGACCGGGACCGCACCGGGCGCGCTAATGTCCTGCGTGAGCGCTACGGCAGCGTCGGCAGCAGTCACACCCTCCACCGGCAAGCGAGGCCCGCATGCGCACACTCCTTCGAACGGTCCTGCCCCTGCTCCTCGCCGCGACTAGCGCGTGCGCGGGAAATACGGCCGGCGCCGGCGACACCGAGGGCGGCACTCGTCTGATAGTCGAAAACCGGTCGTCGCTGGATCTGGATATTTATGCCCGATCGCAAGGCAGCCAGGCGCCGCGGGTGGGATTCGCGCCGGCGAGCGAGACCACGACGTTCCAGTTGGTGCCCGGAATGCTGATCGGTGCCCGTGCGGTCACGTTCGAGGCCCGACCCGCGGGCGAGAGGGGGCAGGCCGTGCTGAGTGAGCCGTACAATATCACTCCGGGGGATGAGATCACCTGGTCCATCCCGCCGCAGTAGGGGCAACGGCAAAGGGATAGCTCATCCCGAGCCCCCTCACCCCATCGTGCTTTCCACCTGGAACGACTCCGCGAGCGACGCGAGCCGGCGCTCCATCTCCGCGTCCATCTGCCGGCGCAGCTCTCCCAGCCGGACCGCATACGCCTCCAGCGCCCGATCCACCTCACTCTCCGCCCGCCACTCCGGAACCGACGCCGGCCGGCCTTCGCCGTCGAGCGAGACGAAGACCACAACGCAGTGGCCCGTGCGCCGCCGCTCCCGGCTCTGCACGTCGCCGGCATAGACGTCGATGGCGATGTCCAGGCTGGTGCGCCCGGTCCGGATGACCAGTGCCCGCAACTCGACCAGTTCGCCTACCCGGATCGGTCCGAGGAAGTGGAGCGCGCCCAGGTAGACCGTCACGCAGTAGGTGCCGGTCCAGCCCGCCGCACAGGTATACCCGGCCTGGTCGATCCACTTCATCACCGCGCCGCCGTGCACCTTGCCGCCGAAATTGACGTCCGCCGGCTCGGCGAGGAAACGAAGCGTGACGCCGCGATGGTGGCGGGCGAGGTCGCTCATGGCGCTCCCGATAGATGGTGGATCTTCAGGGGCACTCGCCCTCGAAACGCTGAACAACGCTCAGCCGGTTCTCCATGGCGCCCGACTGCGCCGCGATGCGCCAGGCGTACTCCCGCCGGGTGACGGCCGAGTCTGCCCCTCGGGCGACGGCGAGCCGCCACTGGGCGCAGTAGGCGGGAAGCTCGATGTCGATGATGCGGCGCGCGGTCGTGATCGACGCCAGGAACGCATCGCAGCTCGGGAACTCCGCCGCCTGGCGCCGGTGCACCTGCTCGTGCGCCTCGACTTCGGCGAGCAGCGCCGAGTCGCGTACGTCGGGCCGGAGCAGGGTCACCGCTTCCCCGCGCTCGCATCGCGTGATCCCGAGGAAGTCGGCCACCCGCGCGTCCCGCTGTGCGTGCGCACCGGCGGTGCTGAAGCCCAGGAGGAGCAGGAGGGCGAGCGCGGAACGTCGCAACCTGGTGAACAGCCGCAGGCACTCAACGAATCGAAGCCTGAAGTTAACCCACAATCGGCGATCGCTCATGGCGAAGCGCCGTCCGGGGGAAGATCGTCCTCGACCACCACGGTCGGGACCGCCGCGGAGGGCTCCACGCCGGGCGCCGGCACTTTGGCCTCGGTGGTGCCCTCGTCGGCGCGCTTCTCTTCTCCGATGTCGGCGAGGGCCGACGTGGCGATCCAGCCGTGCTCGGCGGCGTGCCGGGCGACCGCCAGTGTGTCGTCGGCGAGGACGAGGATGGACCCCGCGGCCAGAACCTCCTCCGCGAGGCGGCGGACGGCGGCGTGGCGCTCGGGGTGCCGGGTCACGTTGCGGATGTAGACCGCGAGAATCCGCCCGGGGTGAGCGCCGACGACCGCGCGATAAATCTCAGGATCCTCCTGACCGCTGTCGCCCACCAGGATGAACGGCAGGCCGGGATAGGCCGCCAGGATCTCGGGAATGGCCGTCGCCTTGTGCTGCGGCCGGCGGCGGAGCGGGACGCCGAGGTCCCAGTCCCGCAGCAGGAGTGGTCCGGCGGGGATCCCCTGCGCGGCCAGGAAGTCCTCGATCACGTCGTAGATGTTCCAGGGGCTGTTGGAGACGTAGAAAATCGGGTTCGCCTCCGCTCCGCCAATCCCGAGCTCGAGCGCGCGGTAAAACGCGGCGACGCCATGAAACGGAAGCCGGGTGCGGGCGTTCTCCATCAGCACCAATCGCGCGGCACGGACGAAATCGGTCACCTCCGACTGAATGACTGTGTCATCCATGTCGCTCACGACGCCGAACCGCGCGCCGGGCGGGGGAATCAGGATCTGCGCCTCCGCGCGCGCACCCGGTTTCCGCCTCTCATCCACCAGTTCCAGCTCGATCGGATGCCAGCCGGGCCCGCCGGCCGGCGGCCGCGGCACCCAGGCGCGGACGAAGCCTTCGTCGTCGGCGGTAAGCTCGGTCGCGGCGCCGGCGGCGGTCGCGCGCACCCGGGCGAAGGGCAGCGGATCGCTCTCCAGCCGTCGGAGCGCGTGGAGCAGGTTGCGCCAGCGTCCGTGCGCCAGGTCCGCCGGCGCGATGCCTTGCTCCTGGAGTACCCGGCCGAGGACGAGCGCCCGGTCGGCGGCGGCGTAACCGCGATAGCCGACGATCCCGTATGGATCCCGGTCCACCACGCGCTCCAGCGCGTCAGCCGCGTGTCGTGCGCGCCGGCCGAGCGATTCGACGAGGTCGCGCAGCTCGTGGCGCCAGTCGGCGCGCGTCAGAGTGTTTCCGCCGGCACTGCGAGGGTGAGTGGCGCGCGGTCCGGGGTGAGGCAGAGGAGGCGCACGTTGGGCGCGTGCAGCATCGTGGCGACGCCGCCCCGGCGGTCCTCGAGGTGGGTCCGGTGCACATCAGCCGCCCGGCTGGTGGCGCCGCTGACCGCGGTGGCGATGCGGCGCTCCCGCAGCTTCAGATCCATCCGCTCGAGCCCATCGAAGCGGACCGCGAGCAGCAGCCACTCCACCGGCGGGGAATCCGAGAACCGCTGTTCGATCTCCGCCTCGCGGGGATCCCACCGGAGCAGCAACGTCGCGCCGTGGACCGGCTGATGATAGAGGCCGATCCAGTGCGAGTCCCGCAAGGTGAAGCGGCCGAGAAATCCCGCCAGCGACGAGGATAGCGCCTGCTCCCAGGGAAGCGAGCCCGCGACGAGATCGTGTCCCAGCCACTCAGGATAGTGGTCCATCCGGCCTCACTCCATTGCTCGCGAAGGCACCATGTGTACTGTCCGACGCTCGCCGGCACCATGGCCAGCATCACAGAGGGTGCACCGCCGCCCCTACCCCGCCGAGTGGAGCACCCGCCAGAAGCGATTTCCCGGCCGGGCGAAGTGGTGACCGGTTGCGGCGGAATAGAGACCGGGATTGATGCCGCAGAAGAGCAGGTCGAGTCGGGGGGCGATCAGATCGGGAACCGTGCGACCCGCGGCGGCTTCGAGGTCGCGGCCACGGTTACGACGAATCATGCCCCCCGGGCCGCCAGATCATGATCAGCATGCCCATGAGGTTGGTGACCGCGCAGGCGGCCCCCAGCATGATCAGCCAGCGCGCCGTCAACCGGAGGAGGGTAAGGCTCCGGACGTCGATGATGACCAGCAGCACCTTGAGACTGAGCAGCGCCGCCGCGCTGGAGAAGAGCAGGAGCTGAATCAGCAGCAGCGGGCGATACCCCATTCCGGCGTAGAGCCAGTACAGCGCCAGCACGACGAGCAGCCAGGCGAGGAGCCCGGTCCGGGCGCCCCTGCCGAGCGGGAGGTCGCGGAGCAGAGGCACGACGACGAGCGCCAGGGCCCCGAGCATCAGCATGAGCCGGAAGCTGGCCCAGCGAAGCTCGGCGGGGGTGGCGTCCTCCGCGGTGTGGAAGGCGGGCGTGGGCATGCTAGCGCGAAGCCTCCGCGAGAGTCTCACTCAGGGCGCCCGCCAGGACACGATCGGTCTGGCGGTCAGTACCCAATATGAACGGCTGACTGCCCACGTCCAGGAACCCGCACTTCCGGTAGAACGCCTTGGCCCGCTCATTCCGCTCCCAGACACAGAGCCACAGCGTCCGCGCGCCCCGGCGCACCGCCTCGGCGCGGACCGCCGCCATCAGCGCCTGAGCCATGCCGCGCCCCTGCCAGGGTCGGTCCACGTAGAAGCGCCAGAGCTCGAGCGGCGCGGGGCCCTCGACGCAGGCGGGCGGCGGTCCGCTCCGGAGCTGGGCATAGCCGGCCACCTGGCCGTCGAGCTCCGCGAGGAGCGTGGCCATGCTCGGATCCGCCAGCTCCACCGACTGCTGCGCCACGCCGTAGGAGCGGCCGAGATACAGCGCCATGTCCTCGGCGCGATTGTGCGCGCCGAAGGTCTCGTGGAAGGTGCGCGCTCCCAGCTCGGCGAGAAGCGCGGCATCGGCAAGGCGGCCGGGTCGAACGGACGTCATCCGGCGCTCAGAGCTCGAACCGATCGGCCAGGACGCCGGAGGCGCCTTGCCGGCGCCGTTCACTGGGGGAATCGTAGACCACGAGCAGCGACTTGGCCCCGCCGTCCCGCAGCAGCGCCAGACCCTCGGGATGATCCACCCCTTCCTCCGCACCCTGGCCATAGGGCAGATCGAGGATCCGCTCGAACCGATCGCGGGGGATCAGCGCGTCGCCCGAGCAGGGCATCGCGTTGCGCCAGCGGAGCACCACCGCGTCCCCGTCGAGAGGCATCGTCGGGCCGGCGAGGATCAGCAGGTCGGACTCGTCGAAGATGAGGTCGCGAATGCCAAGGCCATGGAGATCGAAAAAGAGCTTGTGGTAGACCCGCTTCTTGCCGCCCGGCGAGGCCAAACGTAGACGATCGGACCGGTCGGGATCGGGCTCCGGTACCAGTACCAGGGCCACCGCCCAGCCGCGCAGCACCGGTCCGCGCAGCCCGAGAAAGGCGTGCCCCTGGCAGAGCGCCAGACCCTCGACGTCGAATCCGTTGTCCTTGCCTGGAATGGAAAGAGAGGGCGCCAGGTGATCGTCCTGCCGCAGTGCGTCCCGCAGCAGGTTGCGTCGCCGCCCACCGGGAAGCCGCGCGGCGCGTGCGCCACCGCCGCCCGCGCTCCGCGGCTCCAGCCCGGCGCCGTCGGTGCCGGGCACCAGCGGCACCCGTCCCAGGAGGTACTGGTTGCCGCCCCGCCGGGTGCGGGCCAGCCGGCGCACCTGCTTTCGCATGTCGCCGTTCAGGTCCGTGAGATCGGGCTCGGAGCGGCGCACGCTGTGGGAGCCGAGCACCCAGAGATATCCGTCGGCGTAGGCCAGCCCTTCGACGTCGATCTCCTCGTCTGAACCGCCGGGCAGGTCGAGCAGGGCGCAAAGGTCGAAAGAGGCGTGCCGGCCGAACTCCGCAGGCCCCACCGGGGACAGGCGTTCGACGCCCGTACCTTCGTCCGAGCTGACCCACAGGTCGTGCTCGACCTGGAGCGCGGCGGAGAGGTTGCCGGAGCGTTCGGGGGAGCCGGCACCCCGCTCGAATTCGAGAAGCACCGGCTCGGGTTTGCGATCGGCCGTCATGCCGGAAGTTATCCTCGTTGCGGTAATGAGTATCACTCTGCCAGGTCAACGGCGTACGTCATCCTGAGCGAAGTGCCTGCGGCCGTTCACCACGAAGGCACAGAGAACACCGAGGGCTCCTCATCCAGTCACCATACGTCTCATTCCGCGCCGGAGGAGTTCGGGATTAGAGTCCGAATGCTTCCTTCACGCCACTGAGGACGAATTGCACCGCGACGGCCGCCAGAAGCAATCCCATGACCCGGGTGACCACCCTGATGCCGGTCTTGCCGAGCCGCCCCAGCAACGGCTCGCCCAGCCGGAGCGCGATGAACGAGACCAGTCCGGTGACGACGATGGCACCGTAGACGATGGCCGTGTGCGCGGCGCCCAGGGCCTCGGACGAGAGCACGATGACGGTGGAGATCGCTCCCGGCCCGGCGAGCATCGGAATGGCGAGCGGGGTGAGCGCCACGTCCTCCTTGGCCCGTCCCTCGATGACCTCGTCCCGCCCCTCCTGGGTCCGGCGCTCGCCGCGGAGCATGTCCATCGCGACGAACCACAGGATCAGCCCGCCGGCCGTGCGGAACGCGGGCAGCGTGATGCCGAAGGCCCGGAAAAGGAGGGTGCCGGTCGCGGCGAAGAGGATCAGCAGCAGCGTCATGGCGAAGCAGGCGCGCCGCGCGGTGCTCCGGCGCTCCTCGGCGGTCTCGTCCTGGGTGATGACCAGGTACGTCGGCACCACGGCGATGGGATCGACGATGAAGAGCACCGCCGTCAACGTCACCAGTGCGAACCGGGCGAGCTCGTCCATGAGGGCCTCGCGCGCCTCAGGCTATCGGAAGTGGCCGCTTTGTTGGCCCAACAACATGTCTGTAAGCCATATGTTGTCAAGTATTTTGGATATTTGGCAGGCTCAAGGGACCGGGAGCGGAAACCTGTCGGTAAGCACCGCGTAGACCGTAGCCGCGCTCCGCCGCGGGTCGCTCACCAGCTCGAGCCGGGTCTCAGTGTCTTCCCAGACCATGCGCTCGCGCTCTTCGGAATCGGCGGGGCGCTCGTGGCTGACGGGAACGCCGAACTGTCTTCGGTAGTACCGGGCCAGGCTGAGGAAGACCGCCGCCTGGGGATAGTCCCGTCAGACCTTGTGGACGGCTCCCTCCGGCGTGCGGTGGATCCGGATGGCACCACCGCCCGGTACGCTGCCCGCCGGCAGCCCCAGTACGGTATCCAAGCGGGATGCTTCCGGCACCCCTGCAGGGACCCACACCTCACCGAGCCTGATCGGGCCGAGCGCGGTCGCCACCTCCCGCGTGAGAGGCTCCCGCGCCGCGCAGCCGACCAGCAGCAAGGCCGCAACGAGCCAGCCGGTCATCCTTCGCCTCGTCGCTCGAGGTAGACCAGTCCGGGCACGTCGCCGGTGAAACCGAGGTGGCGAGAGAAACTCTCCGCGTCTCGCGTGAGGAGCGAGACCCGCCGCAGCCCCTGAAGCTGGGGGTGATCCGGCATGCAGCGGGCGAGCCACTCGCCGTACCCCTTGCCGCGCCACTCCGCCGCGATCACGACGTCGGTCCAGTAGGCGTGAGTAGCGAGGTCGGTCACCGCCCGGCCGAAGCCGACCAGGCGCTCGTCGGCCAACAGCGCGAAGCACACTGAATTCTCGACGGCCTCAGCGAGCAGCGCCCGGTGTGGACCGGAGCAGTGCCAGCGCCGCGTCCAGATCGATTCGCGAGCGTTCCGTCCTCAGGGTGAGGTGGTCGCGCCGCCAGGTTACCGGGCGGTCACCGAGGGGCATGGCGGGCCGTCGTCCTGGCCGGCCGGGCCTTCGCCAGGCCGTCCACCGCTTCGGAGTACACTCTCGACACGTCCTCCGCCGCCGCGACCGACGTCCCCAGATCGCGCAGCCGCCCGTCGTCCAGACCGTAGATCAGCCCGTGAACCGCGAGCGACTGCTTCCGTTCCCAGGCGTCCTGCACGATGCTGGTCTCGCAGACGTGGCGCACCTGTTCGACCACGTTCAGCTCGCAGAGCCGGCTGCTCCTCGCGCCGGTATCGGGCAGGGCGGCCAGCATCGGCTCGTGCTGCTCGCGGACGTCCTGCACGTGGCGCAGCCAGTTGTCGACCAGTCCGAGTCGCGCGTTCTCCAGCGCTGCCCGAATGCCGCCGCAGCCGTAGTGGCCGGTGACGATGACGTGCCCCACCCGCAGCACGTCGACCGCGAACTGGAGCACGGAGAGACAGTTGAGATCGGTGTGGACGACCAGGTTGGCGACGTTGCGGTGGACGAACAGCTCGCCCGGAAGCAGCCCCACGATCTCGTTGGCCGGAACCCGGCTGTCGGAGCAGCCGATCCAGAGGTACTCGGGGGACTGCTGCGCCGCGAGCCGCGCGAAGAACTGGGGGTCCTGCTCCCGACGCGCCGCAGCCCAGGCGCGGTTTCTGGCAAAGAGATCCTGGAGAAAGCGCATCGGCTCGGAGGTGAGAGGGTGCAATTGCTGGCAGCGGGCGAATCGCCCCGGCGCTCGCGCGCTTTACCAGACGGCCGCCGCGGCGGGGCCGGCGGCCTAACCGGGGATTGTTGCGCGACAAGGATTTATCCGCGGGCGCCAGGCGGCATATCCGTTGCCCACGCTCGCTATCGTGCCCCGGTCCCTCTTCGCGCTCCTCTACCCCGCCCTGCTCCTGCTCGGGGCTTGCGATTTCGACGTCGCGGGGAGCGCGCATATGGATGCCCCGGTGGTCTATCGCGAGTGGTGGAGCAGGACCGAGGAGTGCTCCGGCCTGAGCGGCGACTTCGACCGGGTCGAATGGCTGGTCGTCCCCGGGCACAGTTTCGAATGCTCCAGCGGGCAGTGTGCCGGCCACTGGAGGCGGGGGCACCAGATCTACCTGGCCGACGGCTGGAAGATGAACGAGATGGTGGTGCGCCACGAGATACTGCACGAGCTGATGAACGGCGGGGGCCACCCGAATCCGCCGTTCGGCCAGGGTTGTCCTCTCACCTGGGAAACCTGGCCGGCGGGCGCGGAACCACGCGTCACCGCCACCACTCGTCCGCACCTCGACTGAGAGCCGCTACTCGGTCCGCGGAGGCGGCGGAATAAACCAGACCCGCCGGATCAGACTGTCGCGCACCTCGAAGATTCCGATCGCATCCACCGGCTGGCCGTCCGGCGTGCCGGTGAGCCGCTCGTGATCCACCACGAAGGGCCCGATCACCATCCGGTTCAGCACCTCGCTCCGCACCTCGGGCGCTCGGGCGAACCACTCCTCCGTGCTCCGCCGCAACGCCGCCCTGCCTTCGACCGCGACCGTGTCTCCCAGATTCTGTACCGCGACGCTATCGGCATAGGTCGCCAGGAAGCCCTCCAGGTCGTGCGCGTTGTAGGCGGCGATCTGGCGGTCTACGGTGGCGGACGCCATCCGGCCCAGCGGATCGTCCGTGGCCCGGGTGCCCGCAGGAGGCTCGACCGCGGGCGGGGGAGGCGGTGAAGGCGCGGGAGGCGGTGAAGGCGCGGGAGCCGGCACCGACTCGGGCGGAGTCGAAGACGGCCCGCAGGCCCCGAGCGCTAGGGCGACGCAGGCGTGCAGCGCGCGCACCGCTCACCCGCCTTCGGCGATCGGCACGGTGAAAGCCGGGCAGCTCACCGCCACGCGCACCGGCGCGCCCTCGCCACTCTCGCCTTCGACGGTGAGCGTGCCACCCTGGCCGGACCGCCGGACTGAACCGGCGCCCTTCCCCTCGAGCTGCCCGCCCTGCACCGTGGCGATCTGGTGCTCGCCGCCCTCCACCCGAAGCGAGAGGTTGACCTGCGCCGCGCCACCCGCCTTCGGCTCCCAGATCGTGAGATTGAGGTGCTCCAGGTCGGACTCTTCCCCGGCGCTGTATCTCGCGACCCAGAGAGCGGCGGGCACCTGGTAGATCGAAGCTTCGGTGGTGTGCTGGCACTCGCCCAGTCCGCTCGCGCGGTAGCTCTTGCCGCCGACCTTGGCCGTGATCTCGAGCGGCGTCGTCCCACGCTGCCCGGCGCCGGCCGCGGACCCGGTCGCGGCGGCTGGAGACGCCTGGTCGGAGGAAGTCGCCGCCTCATCGGATACCGCACCGGCCGGCACGCTCGGTGGGTGGTCCCGGCAGGCCGTCGCGGGAAGTGTGGCGCACAATGCGCCCGCAAGCAGCAGCAGTCGTCGCATGGTGACCTCTCGACCGGTTGAGGTTCAGCTCGAGCCCGGACCCGGCGGCGCGGCGCGGTCGAGCGCATCGCGGATCGCCTCTTCCTGGGCGGGAGAGAGGGCTGGCGCGCCCGGGGTCTGCGCCTGGATCAGCGCTCCCAGGATGAGCCCCTGGTCCCGGCGGGCGCACGCCGGACAGAGATCTTCCGTGTAGAAACCGTCTCCCTGTTGCTGGGTCAGGAAGATCTCCGCCTCGCGTTCCCCGCAGCGCTGACACCGCATGGCTCATCCGCCGCCGAAGACGATGTCCGGGGCATCCGGCATCTCGGGATGCTCCGCGAGCCAGGCCCGGATCCGATCGTGCAGCGCCGCGTCGCTCTCCCCGGGCCGCACCTCCAGGCTGGTGATCGCCTTGGGCCCGAGGGTGATGTACCACTGCCCGCGATCGACGGGCGCGCCACCGCCCTGGGCCGCGGCGGCTGCGCGCTCGCCGCGCTCCACGGTGTAGTCGCGGCCCTGAAAACCGAGAGTGAACTTGCCGTTGATCACGGCCGATCAGCTCTTGAAGATCCCGCCGAGGCCCTTCGCCGCGTCGCCGACTCCGCCGGACGTGCCGCCGGCGAAGCTGTCGAGCTGGCTCGCGAGCGGGGCC
>JACCSE010000167.1 GCA_013813145.1 Gemmatimonadales bacterium | reverse complement strand
TGCCCCGCTGCCCCGCTGCCCCGCTGCCCCGCTGCCCCGCTGCCCCCTCCGACGTATATTCCGATCATGACCTCCCCCAACACCCTGGTGGTCCGCACCTTCACCGACCGTGCCGAAGGGCTGTCGCACTTCGTGCTCCGGGCGGGGGAGGCGCCGAGGCTGCTGGCGTTCGACGATGCGCTGGGGTGCCCAGTGGAGAACGCGCTCGCCGCGTTGGAGTGGACCGGGGCAGTGGGCATCTTGCTCGACGACGACATGCTCCACGCGGCCCGGCTCACCAGCGAGACCGCGGCCGCGGTCATCGAGCGGAAGTCGCAGGACGGGCGCCGGTTCGTGTATCTGGGCCCCCGGCTCGATGCCCCGCCGATGGACGTGTTCGAGGGCGCCATCCTCTTCGACGAACCGGGCGTCAAGGCAGTGGAGTTCTCGCAGCGAGCCCACGCCCTGGCCCATTTCCTCCGCGCCACCGCCGGTGCCGGCGCGCTCCTCGCCCTGCTCGGCCGCCGCGCTCCCGAGCTCCGTCATCTGAGGCGCTGGCTCGGCCCCATCATTCAGGAACTCGACGGGCCCCGCCCCCTCGTCGCCGGCTGGTTCGCCGCCAGCTCCGCCGGATGCGTTTTTTCGTCGGCCGATCGGGAGCCGACGTACCGGTATATCGAGGTGGGGCTGGAGAGTTAGCGGGCCAGCGGGGCGGTAACAGCACACCGGGCGGGCCGGTGCCCTGGGGAGCAAACGCGACCGAGCGATCTTCTCAGCCGGGCTCGATGCCGGCGGGGAAGATCTCTCGCTTCGCTCGGGATGACATTGTCGCCCCTTCTGCTCGGATTGTCGCCCCCCTCTGCCCGGATTGTCGCCCACTCTCCTCGCATTGTCGCCCACTCTGCCCCTCTGCCGCCCCCACCGGTGTGCCGTCGCTGCCCCGCTGCCCCGCCGCCCCCCTGCCCCGCCTCTGTTGATTCACATCTCCACAATCCTGTGGACGGACCCGGTAGATCGCGATTCCTGCAGAGCTTAGGTTTCCACAAAGTCTGTGATGTGCGTGGTTGTAACCCGAACAAAATCAGGCACTTGCGAGATACTGGCAGGTGCCTATCTTCATTTCCACGCGCCTCGCTGGACACGCGCTGAGACCCCGAGTCACAGTGGCGGCCAGGAAGCGGGTTCGAGCGGGATATCAGGGGAGAAGGCCGACGCAACCAAGGGCTCAGGCTTTCGTTGATCCTGGTGGTCACCCCGGCTCGTACAGGTGAAGCCAGTCGCGTGCTTCACCCGCTCCGATCTAGCGCCTCGGGGTGCAGTGCGAAAGGTCGGTCCGCGACCCGATCTGACTCGCAGCGCTCGAATGGACGAACCAGAACGGATGGCCATCCGGACTGGGGATGGAAGCCAGGGCTTCACCTCGCCCTCCCGAGCGGCGTATCAGCCAACCGGTGGCAGGTGGAAGAAGAACGGGGCAGCGATGCTTTGACTCTGGGTAGTCCACTCGCGGAACGGCCGTCTAGCCACGACTAGGCGGCCGTTCTTCTTTGTGGTCCATCGAGAGTTCGCTCCGCCCCCAGTCGCCGACCCCTCGATAGACCTTTCGCCGGTCCAACTGCCAGACGCCCCGCGCGCTGACGAGGGCGTCGCCGGCAAAGTGGTCGGTGTCCAGCAGGGCGGCGGCCATACTGGCGCTCTTGGCACTCGCGTCGTCCGCGAAGTGCAGGATCTCGGCCTCCAGCGTCATGGGCGGAACCGCCGCGCCCAACTCAAGCCGCCCGTGATGGGAGGCTATCAGGTGCTGGAGCAGCAGCAGCTCGCGCTCGGTGCACGGCGCCCTCTCTTCCGCGGCTACCCGCCGAGCCAGCATCATCATGCCCAGCGCGACGTGGCCGAGCAGCGAGCCGGCTTCGGTGGTGGTAAACCCGCCGGCCCACCGGTACGCTTCCAGCTTTCCGATGTCGTGCAGCAGCGCCCCCGCAAGCACCAGTTCGGCATCCGCGCCCGCCCCTGCCGCTGTGGCCATGCCGATCGTCGCGACCTCGCAGGTGTGCCGTAACAACCCCCCGAGCTGGGCATGGTGGCCCAAGGTGCTGGCGGGGCACTCGCAGTAGCGGAGGCGAAACGTCTCGTCCCCATAGAAGAGGTCGAGCGTTCGCCGCAGCCGCGCCCCCCGGATCGCTTCCAGCCAGCCGTCGATCCGAGTTCAGTAGGGCGCGGGGTCTCCGACCGAGGGCAGCAGCCGGCGCCAGTCCACCTCCGCCGGAGGCAGCGTGCGGATGAAGGTGACCTCGAGCTGCCGTCTCCCGCGATAGAGGCGCATCTCGCCCCGGACTTCTACCACGTCGCCCCGCTCGATCCCGTTCAGGAGATCCCTCCGATCGCTCCAGAACGGCGAGGAGACGATCCGGCCGGAGACGTTGGCGAGGGTGAGCATGATGCACTCCTTGCCTTCGCCGAAGCTGCGGTGTTCGAGTTCGGCGACCAGTAAGACGCCCTCCACCCGTTCGCGCGCGTTACTTTCAGCCATGGCGCCTATCCACGTACTGGTGTTGGACCGCGATCCTGACCGCCGCGACCGCGTTCTTGCGCTGTTCCGAGAGGCGGGGCATCACGCGGTGCCCGCGCCGGATGGTCTGGCCGCCGCGGAGGCGATCGCGCTGCCGGGATTCGATACGCTGGTTCTGGATCTGGAGTGGCCCGACCTGGACCTCGCCGGACTGCGCACGACGCTGGCACCGGAGCGGCCGGCGGAGCCGGATTCTCTGGAGCATGCGGAGCGCAGGCACATCGCCTTTACCCTCCGGCATACGGCCGGGAACAAGCGCCGTGCCGCGCAGCTCCTCGGCATCTCCCGCTCCACTCTGCTGCACAAAGTTCGGAAGTACGGCCTGGAAGGCGATTCCACGGGGTAAAGGAGGGGTCCGTGCGCGATACCCTGGTTCCGTTGCTGCTCGCCGGCGCTCTCTGGTGGCTGCCGGGGCGCGCGGCCGCCCAGCTCGATGGCGCGATTCCCAACGCCCGAGTTACCGCCGGTACCTTGAGCTTCGATGGCCACGCCACGGTGGGCGATTTCACCGGTACCACGACCGAGGTGAGCGGTGAGCTGACCGGCGGCGGCGAGCTCCCCGCGGTGCGCGGCTGGGTGGAAGCGCCGGTGCGCTCTCTCGAGACCGGGAATGGGAAGCGGGACAAAGACCTCAACAAGTCCATGGAGTCGGACAAGTATCCGGTGATCCGGTTCGACCTCGGCGGCGTGACCCCCGAGTCAGGAGCGGGAGACAGCGCGTCGGTGATGTTGGCCGGCAGGCTCTCGCTCCACGGAGTTACCCGCGACGTGAGCTTTCCTGCCCAGGTGCGCATGGGTGGGGGCGGGATTCGCCTGCGGTGCGACTTTCCGCTCAACCTCAAGGATTACGAGATCGGCGGGCTGAGCAAGATGCTTGGCATGCTCAAGATGCAGGAGGACATCGAGGTCCACGTGGACCTGACGTTTGGCCCCCGGTGATTCCGTTCAGGGATACGTCATTCGCAACCTTCCCAACCGCGACACCACGACGGTTCGGCGAGCCGAGCCCCGGCTGAGGTTGAAACTGGCGTTGGACAGTCCGGTGGTGAATCCCACGGGTGAGAACGTCATCCGGCGGATCGGGCCCGCGAGGGCGACTCCAGATGCGGCGGGGCCCTGCGCGCCCCAGGTGTCGGCCGGATCGCCGGCGACTCGAATGCCCATCGAGTCGGGACCCACGGTGAGCACCGCCGGGCGGCCTCGGACCACGGATGTGATCCGAGCTCGCCGATGCGCGGCTACCACCCGATGCGCCTCCTGCTCGACGGCAAGGCTGTCCCGGAGTGCAACCATGCGAGGGGTGGCTATCCCCATGACCAAGCCTAGGATCGCCAGCACCATCAGAATTTCGGGCAGCGTGAACCCATGTCGCATGGCGAGAGAATACCCCATCTCGGCGCGACAGCGTCACCTTTTTCATGCACGTTGGTGCAAGGAAGTGCGCCCTTGTGTCGGCGGGGCCTGTGGGCGATACTAGCTTTGCCCCTCTACCTCATCTGGAAGGATGCGACGCTCTGTTTACGGCCCAACAGCTTTTCGGTGAGCTCGGGACGTCGGCGGACGTCCTCACGTATGCGGCGTTCCTGGAGAATGCCCGCCGTCAGCGTGAGCGCGATCGGGATCGCGCGGCGCGGCTTGCCTTAGGCGCCTACGTCGTCGCGCGGCTGGTGGACCGCCTTCTGGTTCTGGCCGACGGAGAGGAAGAGCGCGAAGGCTTCCTGTGGCAGCTCGCGGCGGTTCGCCGGCACGTTGGCGACCTACCCGCCGACGCCCCGGAGGCCGCCCACCTCACCGGCATCACCGACGCAGTCCATCCCGATGCCGCAAAGTCCCCCGCGCTCAGGCTGACCCTCACCGCGTACGCCTACTTTCTGGAACACGAGGGCCGGCTGGAGGAAGCGCTGGACATGCTGTCGCTCGCCGCGCGCACTCATGGCCCGGTGGTCCCGCCGGCGGAGTTCTCCACCACCGCGCTGTTCGCGGGGAGACTCAACCGACTCCTCGCACGCTGGGACTCAGCCAATAGCTGCTACACCGCAGCGGAATCCGCCGCCGAGGTGGTGGGAGACTCGGTGAGCGTCCTGCGTTCGCGTCTGGGCCGGGTCGGGGTGATGCGAGGGCAGGGCAACCTGCCGCTCGCTCGCGCCAGTGCCGAGGCGGTGATCCGGGATGCCAGGAATCTCGATCTTCCAGAGGTTCAGGCGATGGCGTACGCAGATCTCGGTGTTGTCTGCCAGGTTCAGGGGCGGTTCGTCGAGGGTGTGCAGGCTCACTACCGCGCGTTCCGCCTCACGGAAGATCCGCTCCAGCGCATGCGGGTGCTCGGTGACCTGGGAATCGGCCTCTTGAAAATCGGAGCCTACGAGGCCGCCCGAACCGCGTTCGAGATCGTGATCCGTTCCAACACCAGCTTCCTGGTGCGCACCAACGCCGTGCTCGAGGTCATGGATCTCGAGGCCACCGTGGGCAACCAGATGGCCTTCGAGCGGCGCCGAGCCCAAGCCAAGGAGTCGGGCGATCGGATGACTCCCAGTATGGCGGCCGACTTCCACTACAAGGCCGCCCTGGGCCTGGCTCGGTTCGGCCGACTGCGTCGCGCCAGAACCATGCTCCAGGCCGGCTTGGATCTGGCGGAGACTCACCACCTCAATGCCTGGTACTTCAAGCTCGAACATGCGCTCAGCCACTTGGAGACCGACACGTTTCGCGAGCCCGAGCCCGCCGACCCTGGCAGTGGACTCAGCGAGTCCCTGGAGGTTCGAGAGGTAGCGGTCGGGCTCCGCGAGTACGCCCAGATGGCGACCTAGTTGTTGGACCCCTGGCCCTCGAGCGCCGGTGTCACGTCGGACGGGCCGGTGGAATCCACCCGGTCGCAGGCTGAGGTCAGAACGGCCAGGGACAAACAGGCGAGCGCGATCCACTTGGAAGTGC
>JACCSE010000253.1 GCA_013813145.1 Gemmatimonadales bacterium | reverse complement strand
CGGCCGGGTTGCTGCTGGTCCACACCACCGAAAGCGCCACGTACCCCTGGACGACGGTGCTCTCCGGATGGACCGGTCCTCAGGTGCGGCTGGAAACCCCACCAGGCTCGCTGGTGGTGGCCGGCTGGCTTCACCGTGACGCGGCCGGGCGGCTCTTCCGGCAGGGCGGGAAGAATCTCGACGAGCTGACCGCTGCGGCGGCCAAACCGGGCTTCCGGGGAGCGCCGGTCGGCGTCCGGCTTCAGGGAAAGGTTCGCAGCGCGATCCGGCGCTCCGAGACCGCCAACGTTCTCGGCCGCCTGCCCGGACGGGGGCCGCTGGCCAGCGAGGTGGTGCTGGTCGGCGGCCACTACGACCACTTCGGCATCGGCGCCCCGGTGGATGGCGACTCGATCTACAATGGCGCCGAGGACAACGCTTCGGGCACCGCCGCGGTTCTGACGGCGGCGGAGGCGTTCATCCGAAGCGGGGTCCGCACCGCCCGCTCGCTGGTGTTCGCGGGGTTTGCTGCGGAGGAATCGGGCCTCATCGGCTCCCAGGCGCTGGCCGACGACCCGGTGATTCCGCTCCGGGACATCGCGGCGATCCTCAACCTCGACGTGGTCAACCTGTATGGCCGAACGCGCGATGTGTCGGCCCTGGGGCTCGACCAGTCGTCGCTCGGCCGGGTGTTCGAGCAGGCCGCCGCGGCGGAGGGATTGAAGGTCACGGAAAACGAAGCGGCGCTGCTCCAGGGGTCGTACTTTCGGTCGGATCACTTCCCGCTGGCGCGGGTGGGGATCCCGGGAACGTCGGTCGATCGGGGGTCGGAATTCATCGGCCGGCCCGCGGGTTGGGGAAAAGAGCAGGAGGAGGAGTACGTGGCCAAGCGATACCATCAGCCGGGCGATGAGATTTTGCCTTGGTTCACCTATGATGGCGCTGTCCAACAGCTTCGGGTCACTGTCAGAACAGCGCTGTTGATTGGGAATGCGCCGGGCCAGCCGATGTGGAATCGGACATCCGAATTCAGGAAAGCGGGGGAGAAAAGGCGGGGGGTGACGGCCACACACTGAGTAGCGGCATGCGAGCCGATCCCACGCGTCATCCCGAGCGGGTGAGCGATCGGGTCGCTGAGGCACTCGGGCGAGGCAAGCCTCGCCCCTACGGTCCGCAGGTCCGGGCATCGAGTCTCCCGCCCCAAGGCGATCTCGGAGCGTCCGTCCCTGCCCCGCCCTACCGCCGCCCTCCCCTCCCGTCTATCTTTGCCGCCGTTTAGCGGCCCCCCGCCTCTGGAGCGCTTCTGGAACTGCCTGCCCAGCACCGGATTCCGCTCCCCTGGCTGCTGGAAAACGCCGGGCCCTCGATCCGGTACCGCACGCTCACCGAGCTCGCGCCGGCCGAACATGCCACGGCAGAGACGGTCGAGAGCGCCCACGCCGCCATCATCGAGTCCAAGCCGGCTCAGGCCGTGGTCAAGAAGCAGAAGGAAACCGGCACCTGGGGCGGGAACCTCCTGGGTCTGGCGCCCTCGGCCCCCCAGGGAATCAGGGACGTCGGCACCATCCCCAACTACCGGCGGTTGCTCCAGCTCGAGTGGCCCCGGTCGGGCCGGCCGTTCAAGCTCGCCGACAGGGTGCTCTACCGGCTCCTCTCGCGGGACGACGACCCCGCCCTGCTCTTCGAATTCCAGAAGCAGGTCAAGAGCGATCCGGACGCGGAGCTCTGGGCCCGCGGGATCATCCGGGAGGCCGCGTCGGCGGCGCTCGCCGAGGCCGGGTTCGCCGAGGACCCACGGCTCCGAGGGGCGGGCCACAAGATCGCCAACGCGGTCTCCCAATTCCTGCGGAGCCCTCTCGCCGAGAAGCCGTTCGTCAAGGCCGGCAAACAGATGGCCCTGCATCCTGAGGCACACCCGCCGAGCTGGTATTCCGTGGCGATGCTGGCCGCGATGCCCAACCTGCGGCGAGAGCGGGCTGGCTTCACCGAACGCTTGGGACATTACCTGGCCCAGCCGGCCCCCAAGAAGCCGTTCGTGATCCAGGTGGGCAAGCGGACGCTCAGGCCGCAGCACCTCCTGCTCGGCGACCCGATCGAAGCCGACGCCAAAGGCTTCCCCAAGGACCTGCCTCTGGCACTCCACTACATCGAATTGATGTCGCGGATGGGCGCACTATCCTGGGCGCCGGTAGCCACTCGCGTGCTCGGCCGACTGCTCAAGGACTGCGACGAAAACGGGGTGTGGCGCCCCAAGAATCTTCGCTCACAGCCCAAAGCACTGAACAAGATCACCTACCATTGCTACCCGCTCCATCTGGATGCCAAGACCGCGGAGAGCCGGGAGGTCGACATCACGTTCCGCCTCGCGCTCATCGCGAAACTGCTCGGCTGGCATCTCGACTACGCCTGAGCCTCACGCGTAGCAGGTTGCAGGAACAGATGTAGTACGTCATACTACTAGCCTATGTCCTCGGTCAACCTCACGCCGTTCGGATTCACACCCACCGAAAGTTTGGTGTACCAAGTCCTTCTGACCGGAGGGCCCGGAACCGGATACGGTATCGCGCGCTCGGCCGGACTGGCGCGCGCCAATGCATACAGCGCACTCGAGGGGCTCGTTACCAAGGGCGCCGCTCGGGTGGAGACCGGGCGACCCCGGCGCTACCGGCCCGAAGCGCCCGCGACGCTCGTTGCCCGGATTTCGACCGATCATGGCCAGGCACTCGACCGTTTGACCCGAGAGCTGGATACCATATCGGTCCCCGGCACCCCGACGCTGGTCGAGGTAGAATCCGGCCGTGCGGTGCTTCAACTCCTCACCCACGAGATCGCGCGCGCCGCTCGGTCCGTAGCCTTGTTCGCGCCGGCAGATGCCTACCCGCTCCTTGCCCCGGCGCTCCGCCGCCCCTTCTCCGCCGGTCTCCCGCTGGCGCTCTGCGCCACCGGTCCGGTTGACTTGGGATTCGCCCCGGTCGAGGTCGTGGCTGACGCCGACCAGCGGTGGCCCGGGATGCCCATCATCGCCGTGGTGGACGACGCCAGCGGGCTGGTCGCGGCCCGTCAGGGCGACGACA
>JACCSE010000129.1 GCA_013813145.1 Gemmatimonadales bacterium | reverse complement strand
GGCTGCGCCGGCGGTGGCGGCGAGGGCGCCTTTTCCCGGCGCGCGGGTTCCGTGGGGGCGTCCGGCTCAGGGGGCCGCTGCGCCGCCGGCGACGTGGTGGCGAGGACGCCCATGGCCGCCTGCGCGGCGACCCGGATCGTCTCCAGCGCGTTGTCGAGCACTTCGCGAAGGCGCGCGTCCACTCGCGGCGCCTCCGCGGTCAGGACGGCGCACACCAGATCGCGTGCGGTGTCGGGGCCAACGGCGACGCCCATCTCGGCCAGCCGGTCGCAGACCATCTCGATCGTGTGCAGGCTGGGCTCGTGCGCCGCCAGCGACGGTTGCCGATCGTTCATCGCCGTCCCTCCTGCTCTAGTCGAGTGCCCGCCACATGTACCAACTGGCGACGCTGCGATACGGCCGCCAGCGCTCGGCGCGGCGCGCCACCACGGCTGGCTCGGGGAGGCCGCGACGGCCGAATGTCCGGGCAAACCCCTTGCGAACGCCGAGGTCGCCCAGGGGCAGGACATCGGGACGGCCAAGGCGGAACATGAGGAGCATCTCGACGGTCCAGCGGCCGATGCCCCGGACCAGAGTGAGCCGTTCGATAATTTCCTCGTCGCTCATGCGCCGGACCCGGGCCATGGAGGGAACGGTGCCATCGAGGGTGCGCTCGGCGAGGTCGCGAAGGGCCGCGGTCTTGGCGGTGGAGAGCCCGGCGGCGCGGAGTCGCTCGGGCGGCATGGTCAGCAGGTCGCGCGGGGTGGGAAAGCGCCGCGGCGCAAACAGGGCGGTCACCCGGCCCAGGATCGTCTCCGCCGCCTTGCCCGAGAGCTGCTGGTAGACGATCGACCGGGTGAGCGCCGCGAACATGCTCTGGGTGGGGACCGGCCGCAGCTCGAACTCGCCGGCCCGCTCCATGAGCGCGCCGAGCACCGGGTCGGCCTGGGACAGATGGCGGCAGGCGATGGCCGGATCGTAGTCGAGGCCCGGGCATGCCGCGATAGTGAGGGGCATGATTACAACATAACAGCACGCGCTGCGTCGCCGCGCCGTCCCCGCCGCCGCTAGCCGCAGGTCGGAGTTCGCTCTATACTGGGGTGAATCTCCTGCCAAAGTCAGCACTCGTCATCCCGCCATCCGAGAGAGGGGCGACCCATGGTACGCGATGGAGCGGACACGTACGACTACGTTGTGGTCGGCGCCGGCTCAGCGGGGTGCGTGGTGGCCTCCCGTCTTTCCGAGAACCCGGATCTGAGCGTGCTGCTTCTCGAGGCGGGTTGCGCGGACACCCATCCGGCGGTGGACGATCCCACCCAGTGGCCTAACCCTGTTCTACGGTGATCTCGACTGGGGATACACGACGACCCCTCAGTCTCCCGCCGACGGCCGAATCGTCCATTGTCCCCGCGGCAAGATGCTCGGCGGATGCCATAGCCACAACGCCAACGCCTGGGTTCGCGGCCACCCTTCGGACTTCGACAACTGGGCCTACGAGGGAAACGCGGGATGGGACTTCGCGAGCGTCCTCCACCTGTTCAAGAAGATCGAGGACTTCGCCGGCGGCGCGAGCGAGTATCGGGCGGTGGGCGGACCGTTGCACGTGGAGCTTCCCACGGACCCCAACCCGATCGCCCGGGCGTTCATCGCGGCCGCGGGCCAGATCGGGCTCCCGGTGGTCGAGGACAACAACGCCGGCGACATGCTGGGAGCGAGCTTCTTCAACTTCACGATCAAGAACGGCAAGCGAAACAGTGTCGCCCGCGCCTACCTGCAGCCGGCCATGCGGCGACCCAACCTGACGGTGCACACCCACGCCGAAGCGCACTGTCTCCGGTTCAGCGGGACGCGGTGCACCGGCGTCGAGTACCGGCGGGAGGGGAAGCCGGCTTCCGCGGGCGCCGCGCGAGAAGTCATCGTCTCCGCCGGCGCGATCGGCTCACCGCGCCTGCTTCAGCTCTCCGGCGTAGGTTCGGGTGACCACCTGCGTGCGTTGGGCATTCCCCGGGTCGCGCATGCGCCGGGGGTGGGGCGCAACCTGCACGACCACCCGCTGGTCGGCGGCATCAACTACGAGACCAAGGGCCCGCCGCCGCCGCCGAGGAACAACGGCGCCGAGAGCACCCTCTGGTGGAAGTCCGATCCTCGCTTGATCTGTCCCGACATCCAGCCGGTGATCCTCGAGTTTCCGTTCGCGACCCCGGAACTCGCGGCCGGGCTCCCGGCGAACGGTTACGCCATCGCGTACTCCGGGCTGGCTCCGGCGTCGC
>JACCSE010000110.1 GCA_013813145.1 Gemmatimonadales bacterium | reverse complement strand
GCGGTGCGCCCCCTGCCGGCCGAAGGGTCGAGCGCTCGGCTTCACGGACTCGGATGGCTCAGCGAGTAGACGTACGCCGCGACCGCCTTGACGTCGTCATCCGAGATGGTGCTCCCACCTTTCGGCGGCATCATGATTCCACTCTTCGACTTTTCCTTGGGGACGCCCGACGTCACCGTGGCCACGAGGCTGTCGTACGAGCCGTCACCATGGATCCACTCGGCATCGGTGAGGTTGGGCCCCACGGCCCCTTCGGCATTGGAGCCGTGGCAGGCGTAACAGAGTCCACTCTTGTGGTAGATGTTGTCACCCTTGGCGACCGCGGCGGGGGTGACCGCGGCGGCTGACCCGCCGCCGGCGGTCTGGGCCGCGCCAGGGCTCGCGCCCGCACAGGCGACGAATCCCAGGAGTAGACCGAGGCGAATCCGGTTGTTCATCATCGCTCCTCTGGCGTAAAAGGAGTGCCCGGGCCTCTGCCGGATGGCGGGAAGGCACCCTTGTCGACTTCGGCTGGCAGACAGATTGAGAATACAGGTCGAGGTGGGCCGGTCAAGCCGGGGAAGCTAGGGACGTGGCTTCGGACCGGGAGCGGCGCTCAGGGCCGCGTTCTTGGGACGGAATATTTCCGGATCGTACGCGCTCCGCGGATTCCATAGCACCCAGGACCGGAGCCCAAGCTCCTCGGCGGCGCGGATCTGCTCCCTCACGTGCTCCGCGGTGTAGCGGGGCTGTCCCAGGGTGAAGGCCTGGAGGTAGGGCCGGATCTCGGCCGACTTACCCAACGGCGCCGAGCGGCGAAGCGCGTCCTGCATCGCCCGGCGGATCACCTGGTAGGGTGCCGCGTTGGGCTGCTTCAGGTTGTAGACCCCCCGCATGTAGTGGC
Organism: Gemmatimonadales bacterium; assembly: GCA_013813145.1. Taxonomy (GTDB): domain Bacteria; phylum Gemmatimonadota; class Gemmatimonadetes; order Gemmatimonadales; family GWC2-71-9; genus CAVVWJ01. Next base: position 1,470 of record JACCSE010000110.1, on the reverse strand, counting down.
TGGGGTAGACCATGGGCAGGACCACGTCGGCCGTCGTCACCAGGTCTTCCCACACCTGCCCGATGCCCATATCGGTCGGGACGCTCGTGGTGAGGCCGAAGACGTCGATGGTGAAGGGAACCCCGAGCTTCCGAGTCCGCTCGCCGATCAGCTTGAGGTTGCGGGCGACGCCTTGCCGCTTGGTCTCGCCCTGGCGGCGGGAACCGAAGACCGCGCTGGCCAGCCGGCGCTCCGGTTCGTCGGGAAAGCGAACGTAGTCGTACTGCACCTCGGCGAACCCGACCCGCACCGCTTCAGCCGCGAGCTGGGCGGCGTACACCCACACCGAGTCATTGAACGCGTCGACCCAGGCGAAGTCCAGTCGATCCCGCCAGAGTCCGCCGTCCACGTGCCGCACCGCCCAGGCCGGCTTGTGCGACGCGAGCAGCGGGTCCTTCGCCACCACGATGCGCGCGATCGGGTAGATCCCGTGTTCCCGCATGATCCGAAGCCGCTCACGGACGTCTCTCGCGCGGAGCTGAGCGTTGGCTCCGATCTCGATCGCGGTCGGCACCGTCGACCGGTAGGTCAGGTAGCCGGTGTCGTCTTTCACGTCCACCACGAAGGCGTTGACCTCGGAGCGATCGGACAGCCGCACCAGCTCGTGGAACCGCTTCCCGCCAAAGGCCCAGGCGTTGACGTAGATCGCGCGCACCGCGGCGGGTGGCTGATTGAGTGGAGGCGCCGGCTGGACGGCGGCGATGTCGATCGGGGGAAGGCTGAGAAGCGATTCGGGAAGCGCCGGTGCCGGGGGAAGCTCGTCGCCCCATCCCGGCGACTGCTGGGCGCAGAGCGACGCAATGTGCAGCGAAACGGCCAGAATACCGAACGCGAGCGAGCGGAGCATGAGGCCCTGCCAGTTGGGGATAGGCGAACGGGCGGAGATTCCCGCCCGCGCCCTCCCCAACTGCAAATCAAGGGCCTGCGGCCGACGGTCTGACTTCGACGCGGCGGTTGGCCGCGCGTCCTCTCGGGGTGGTGTCGGGAGTGAGCGGAACGGTCGCCCCGAACCCCCGGGCTACCACCTGCTGAAAGGGGACGCCCTTCGTCACGAGGTAGTTCTTCACCGCCTCGGCCTGAAGGTTGGTGAGATGCAGATTCGCGCCCGCGGTGCCGCTGTTGTCGGTGTGGGCCGAGACCTCGACCCGGAGCGACGGATCGGCCAGCAGGATCCGCACGAGCGAATCGAGCACCACATAAGAGCCGGAGGCGAGCCGGGCGGTGCCGGGCGCGAACTCCACGCCCTGGAGGACGCCCGGAATCAGGCGTCCTGGAGGGCCCGCAGGCCGAGGTTGCGCTGCCGGTGTGCGCACCGGCTCCGGGCCTGCATCTGGTGGCGTGGTGTCACTCGGCGCGACCGTCTCGGGCTCGGGTGGAGGCCCTGCGGCGGGGGCCGGCGCCGTCTGGTTTTGTCCCGGCGCGCAGCCAAGC
>JACCSE010000103.1 GCA_013813145.1 Gemmatimonadales bacterium | reverse complement strand
TCACGTGGCGGTCCATCCAGCCGAGCACCGTCGCCGCGTAGTCGAGCGCCGCGTTCTCGCCAAAGGAGCGGTCGCCAGCCTTGTCGCTCCCGACCGCGCCGACTCCGTGGGTCCACGGCCCCAGGATCAGCCGCGTTCGCGAGTCGCCCGGACTCCGCGCGGCGACCAGCCCCATGTAGTTGGCCGCCGCTCCGGCCGGACCATACGGTTCGTCGAACCATCCCGAGAGGTGGAGCACCGCGGCACCGACGCGGCCGTAGCGTCCGTCGAGCGCCGCCCAGCTCCACCAGGGGTCGCGCGGCGGGTGGCGCATCCATTCGTAGTACCAGGGCGCGATGTCCCGAAAGACCGGCAGTGCGAGCAGCGGGCGGTGCCGCCGAGCCCGAATGCCGTCACGCTGCCAGGCGGCGGACACCTCGCTCTCGGTTCTCGGCCCCGGCCGGCCGAGTCTTCGGCGGAGGTCGGGCGCGATGTTGAACCAGGTCCAGTCCAACCACGAGCCGTCCCACACCCCACCCGAGTACCAGAAGCTCTCCGGGGCGGCGTAGGTCATGGCGGGCACCATGGCCTTGAGTGAAGGCGGCTGCTCCACCGCCGCGAGCCACTGAACCGCACCAGGGTAGGACAGGCCGAAGCTGCCGACGGCTCCGGTGGACCAGGGTTGCCGGGCGGCCCACTCGATCGTGTCGTATCCGTCCTTGCCCTCGTGACGGTACGGCTCGAACTCCCCCGCCGAGCCGTACCGCCCGCGCACGTCCTGCAACACGACCGCATAACCTCGCGCGACGGCCGCACGGACCAGCCCCGACGCGTCCGCGGCCTCACCTCGGCCGTAGGGCGTGCGGTAGACCAACACGGGAAACCGGCTGCCCGTGCCCGGGCGCCACACGTCGGCCCGGAGGACGACGCCGTCCCGCATGGCTACCGCTATGGCCGTGTCCACCCGGACGCCGGCCTGCGCGGAGAGTGACTGGGCGGCCAGAAGGCCCGCGCCGAGCGCCAGCCGACGGCAGCAGTCGAGCATCCTCACCGATCCGATGGGTCGGCCGGCTGATGCCGGTCCCACCACTCCCGTGCCCGCCACCCGGTCCACTCCCGCTCCAGCGAAACCGATGCGAGCCGTTCCGCGAGCTCGTCGGCAGTCTGCGGCCGCCCGCCGGGCTTCTTGGCGAGACAGGCGAGCACGATCGCCTCGAGCTCGGCGGGGACGGGAAGCTCGGCTCGGTGAGAGGGAGGCTCGACTTCGCCGTGCACGTGCATCACGATCGTCTCCATCGCGGTGACGCCCCTGAACACCAGCGTGCCGGTGAGCAGCCAGTAGGCGACACACCCGACCGCGTAGATGTCGCTTCGGGCGTCCACCCGCTTCTCGCCCAGCGCCTGCTCCGGCGACATGAACGCCGGCGTGCCGCTGGGACCCTCCTCCATGGTGAGCTCGCCTGCACCCGGCTCGGCGGGCCGTCCGTGCTTCACCAGCCCGAAGTCCAGCACCTTGACGAAGTCCACCTCGCGCCCGTACCGGCAGGCATACACGTTGGCGGGCTTGATGTCGCGGTGAATGAGGCCTGCCTCGTGCGCTTCGGCCAGCGAGGCGCAGATCTGCCGGAGGAAATGCACCGCCCGTTCCGCCGGCACCGGCCCGAATCGCCTCACCAACTGGTCCAGGTCGAACCCGTCCAGCAGCTCCATCACGTAGTAGAAGGTCCCGTCGTCGGCCACCCCGAAATCGTAGAGCGCCATGGTGTGAGCGGAGCGCATGAGGGCCGTGGCCTGGGCCTCCCGCTCGAATCGCCGCACCAGCAGGTCGCGGCTTTCGGAATCCCGCGCCCCCAGCACCTCCGGGCGGATCAGCTTGATCGCCGCGGGCCGGGCCAGCATGCGGTGCTGCGCCCGCCACACCTCGCCCATACCGCCCTCGCCAAGGCGCTGGACCAGCCGGTAGCTCCCCATCTCCCGCGCCTCCCTCACCGCCGCGCCCAGGCGGTAGACCACCCGGGATCCGACGTAGGCCATGATCATGATGATGAGGTAGGGGAACACGAGCGTGAAGAAGAACTCGCCGGGGCCGAGTGCCAGGTTGGTGCCGAGCGCGACGCCGGCGGCGTAGGTCAGCGGCACCGCGGCCACCGAGAGCCCGGTCGAGAGCAGCATGATCCGGGGCGGCATCGGGACCATCACGCTGAACAGCAGGACGAAGGCCGCCACCCAGGAGAGCCCGAAGCCGGCGGTTCCCGTGTCGCCCTGCCCAATCGGGGCGGTGATGTGCTGGTACTGCATGGCGGCGATCCCGAAGCTGCCCAGCACTTCGAAGGCGAGGCCGGCGTACAGCTTGAGCCGCGAGGAAAGCCAGGGCTGGGAGACCAGCCAGGCGACGATGAGCGCATCGGCGATGGAGAGCACGCCCGGGATCCAGTGGCCCGGGTCGGCCGCGAGTCTCTCCCGGGCGTCGGCCACGACCAACTCCGGGAGGAACGCCGCCAGGAAATAGGCCAGCGCGTACAACAGCGCGGCCGCGCGCACCCGCAGGACGGCTTCCCCCAGCAGGTCCGGCGGCAGGCTCCATGAGCTGGTCTGCCGGGCGGAGCGCGACGGAGCCGGGTCGTCGCGGATCAGGGTGGCCCGGGAATCGAGGTCAGTCGCCATAGGCTGTCACGCCGGGAAGATAGCCCAGCGAGGCACGCCGCCTCATTCTCCCACCGGGCCCTACTGATAAGTCGAACGAGGCGCCGCGAAATGGACAGATCTGCGACCTTCGAGGCCGCGGACACTGCTCAGCGTGAGGTTGCTTCGATGTCAGGTTGTGGGGCGGTCAGGTCCTCTTCGAAGAGGCGCGGGGCGGCTTCGTCCTGTCGCAGCAGCTCGAGGCCCTTCGGCGTGAATCGCACGCGCAGGACGTCGATTTCCTCGACCGCGAACAGGCCGCCGGACGTCAGGGGCGTCAGGCGCCTCGCCGGGCGATTCAGTCGGGTGAGCCAAAGGGCGCCGTTGCGGAAGGCCACGCTGATCTCGCCATAGGCACCGGCCAGCGCGCGCAGCCGCTCCGGCGGCAGCGACACCGGGTGCAGCCGCGCCTCCACCCCGGTGCGCGCCCAGGCGTAGTCGGCGATGTCTTCGGGAGCGGCGCCGCGGGTCCGGGCCAGCCGGCCCAGGGCGAGCGAGTGGGCGACATCCAGGGCCTGAGTCGGAGGGGCTTCCACCGACGGCTCGATCCCGACGCCCTCCCAGTTGGCCTTGCTGACCGCATGGACGGGCCGCCCCACCGAGACGCTGAGGACGAAGCTCGGCGCGATCGGCACGAATCGGTTGTTGTTGGCCGCGCCGGCGGTCCTGGCCCCGACCAGCTCGCCCAGCTTGAACTGATGTACGTGGTAGGCGAACTCCTCCGCCGCCGAGGCGACGCCGCCGTCGATCAGCACGTACAGCGGCTTGCCCTTCAGCCGTCCGGCGGGAAGATGGCTGAGGGATCGCGACTGGAACGGCGTCTCGGATCCCTGGAGGAAGGTCAACAGCAAGGTGTCGGCGTCGAGGAAGTGGCTGGTCAGGTACTGGATCGCCTCGCTCGAGCCGCCGCCGTTCCCGCGAAGGTCGACGATCACCGCGTCGCCGCCCTTCAGGAACCGCATGGCCCCGTCGTAGGCCAAACCGGTCTCGTCGCGGACCCACTCGAAGCCGGTGATCTTCAGATAACGGACATTCCCGGCAAGGATTCTCGACTCGGCCAGACCGTGATGGGCGCGCAGGGCCTGGCGGCGGGCGCGGGCCTCCGACCCATCCTCGCTGGCGGGCGAGGCGATGGCGGCGGCGTGGCTTACGGACTTGGGCACTGTCAAGGGCATGCAGATCGGTTATCGGGCGACATGGCGGGGTCAGTCTCAGCGACGCGGCGCGATTCTCCAGAGCTCGCCGTTCCCCTGGTCGGTGACGACGTACAGCGCCCCATCCGGGCCCTGCCTGACGTCGCGAACGCGTTGGCTGCGGTCGGCGAGGAGGTGCTCCTCGCCGGTCACGCGCTGGTTTTCCAGGGTCAAGCGCACCAGTCGCATGTCCCGGAGGCTGCCGACGAAGAGGCTGCCGCGCCATGCCGGAAATGCGTCTCCGGTGTAGAACTGCGCGCCGGAAGGAGCGATTACCGGATCCCAGTAATAAACCGGCTGCTGGAACGCGTCGCGCCCGGTGACCGCACCGGCGATCGGCCGTCCGGAGTATTCCTGACCGTACGCCACCACGGGCCAGCCATAGTTCTTTCCCTTTTCGATCAAGTTCAGCTCGTCGCCGCCCCGGGTGCCGTGTTCGATCTCCCAGAGTCGCCCCTCCGGGTCGAATGCGGCGGCCTGGATGTTCCGATGGCCGAGCGTCCAGATCTCGGGGAGCGCGCCGGAGCGACCCACGAAGGGGTTGTCTTTGGGGACCGATCCGTCCGGTTCGACGCGCAGGATCTTGCCCATGTGGCTGTCGAGCCGCTGCGCTTGGGGCCGGATGGGGGTGTCCGAGCGTTCGCCCAGCGTCACGTACAGCATCCCGTCGGGGCCGAAGGCGAGCCGGGAGCCGAAGTGCAGGGAGCCGTCGTAGGTCGGCATCGCCCGGAGGATCACGCGGACCTGATCCAGGCGCCGCCGGTCGGCCGACAGCACTCCGCGCGCGACGCTGGTGGCGTTACCACCCCGCCGGGGCTCGGAGTAGCTCCAGTAAATCGTCCGGTCGGATTCGAACGCCGGGCCCAGGGCGACATCGAGCAGGCCACCCTGACCGTCGGCATCGACCTCCGGCACGCCGGCGATCTCGGGCCCCACCACACCCTTCGCCGAGACGATGCGCAGGCGACCGGGCTTCTCGGTGACCAGCAGGTCGCCGCCGGGAAGGGGTTCCACGGCCCAGGGATGCTCCAGTCCTTTGGCGACAACGACGACGTCGAACGCGACATTCGACGTGATGGCGCACGCCCGGGTCTGGCCCGGGAACGCCGGGCGCTGCTCCCGCGCGTTCGCCTCGCGCTTCTCGATGGCAGGGCAGGGGGCTGCCCCGCGGCTCGTGCTGTCGGCGGTGGTCTGAGCCTCAGCGCTCTCGGCCGGGCGGTCGGGCCGTGCGGTGCAGGCCGTGCCCGCGGCGGCCAGGGCGACGATCGTCGGGATGAATGCTGCGCGGCGAGTGCACATGGGCCCTCTCGGAATGGTCGAGCGTTACAGGGAACGTATCCTTAGCCGTGCGGAAGGGAGACAGCCGTGATGGTTGTCACCTTGGATGTACGCGTGCCCACCACCAGCGCCGCGGCCAGCAGCAGAAGCCACGTCTCCGGCGAGCCCATTGCCCACAAAGTAGCCCCGCTGACCGCGCACCAGATGAGCGGCACGACCAGCAATATCCACCGGCGGGATCCCTCCGCCAGCAGAAGCAGCCCGAGCGTGGCGATCGCCGTCGGATCCGGGACCATCCCGAAGACTTCCGCCTGCCGCCACCCGCGCCCCAGGATCGGAGCGAGCATCGGGTAGAGCCCGACGGACAGTACCAAGAGCCCGATGCCGAGGACGCCGGCTGTATCGCGGCGCGGGCGAAAGCTCACCGCTCCGCGGATCGCCCCGATCAGGATCAGCAGCAGCGCCTGGAGGGCGAAGAGCCAGGCGAAATAGACCGCCGCCCAGTTGATGGCCGCGTAACGCCTCGCCAGGAACGCCCAGGCGACCCACGCCCAGAGCGTGGCGAGGATGGTGAAGACGGTCCTTCCGCGCCACGCTGCCGGCCGGCCCAGCAGCGCCAGGATGGCAACCCCGAGTCCCACCGTCGCGATATGCCCCGGCCAGACAACGCCATTGTACCGCTCGATCGTCCGGTAATAGGTCCGCGGCGAGAACAGCAGGAAGTCGGAGAAGGTGTACGTCCACCACTCGGACATCAGAGCCCCGCGACGTGGGCGGCGATGCGCCGGCGCATGACCGCGTCGGGCAGCGGGCCGGTCGCGGCGCCCATGTTCTCGACGACGTGCGCGACCTGGCTGGTCGCCGGGACGGCGCAGGTCACGGCCGGATGCGAGACGATGAACTTGAGGAGGAACTGCGCCCAGTTGCGGGCACCGATCTCCGAGGCCCAGGCAGGGAGCTGATGGCGCTCGACCTCCCTGATCAGCTCTCCCTGGCGGAACGGGCGGTTGGCGATCACCGCGATGCCGCGCTCCTGGGCCAACGGGAGAATGCGAGTCTCGATCTGGCGGTCCAGGACGTTATAGGTGACCTGCACGAAGTCGATCGGCTGGGTTGCCATGATCCGCTCTATCTCCTCGTGACGTCGCCCCTCCGAGGTGGTGATGCCCACGTAGCGGACTCGGCCTGCCGCCTTCATCCGGAGCAGGGCCGGGAGATGGTCTTCCCACGCCAGGAGATTGTGCACCTGGAGCAGGTCGAACCGCCGGATGCCCCAATGCGCCCTGGATTCCTCGATCTGGTGCGGACCCCGCGATCCGGATGAGATCCAGACCTTGTCGGCCGAGAAGAGAGCGGAAGGGCGATCGAGCTGGGTGAGACCGTGGCCGATGACAGCCTGGGCCGACCCGTACATGGGTGACGAGTCGATCATCCGACCGCCATTCCGGAAGAACGCTCGCATGACGGCGGCGCATTCGTCGCGCAGCTCGGGGTCGTCGCCCACGTTGAAGGTGATCCAGCTCCCCAGGCCGACGATCGGCAGCCGTTCGCCACTGGAGGGGATCGGCTTGGTAATCGGACTCGTCGGGACAAGCGCGGACAGGGGGTGCAGCACCGCCGCGGCGGCACTCGCCGCCAGGGTGCCGATCATCGCACGGCGGCTGAGAGGTACGGCGGGCTCCACGAACGCTCTCCTGGAGGAGCTGAGAGTGGGCTGCGATAGGTCCATGGCGGATGACCCTGGAATGTACTCGCCGCCGGTTCGGCGTGTCGCCGCCGGCCTACCGCGCGGGGTTCCGCCAGCGCTCATTAGATTCGAGGGAAGGCCCCTTCGGAGATATCCCACCATGCCCGACGATCAGGAAATCGCGTTCCCCACCCTCGGCCCGAAGGACATCGTCGCGCTGACCGAGCGCGGCCATAGGGGCTGGAGAACGTGACCGTCCACCGGCGCACGGTGATGGCGGGCCTCGAGGGCGACGGGCACCTGGGTGCGGTGCAGGTCGAGACGGAAGGAGGAGAGCGGCGAGGCTTCGCGACCAGCGCGCTGTTTCTCTTCATCGGCGCCGACGCGAATACCGGATGGCTCCGAGGATGCGTGGAGCTGGACCGGAGAGGGTTCGTGCTGACCGGAGCCTCGCTCTCGCCGGCCGCCCGGGACGGCGAACGCTGGCGGTTGGCCGGACGCGCGCCGTTTCTGCTGGAGACCAGCCTCCCGGGCATCTTCGCCGCGGGCGACGTGCGGAGCGGGTCGGTGAAGCGGGTGGCGTCGGCGGTGGGGGAGGGGTCGATGGCGGTGAGCTTCGTGCACGCGCATATCGCGCGGCCGGCGTAGAAGGAGATCACCCATGCCCCCCTCGTGCTCCCACGTCCGCCAGGTGCGCGACGTCTCCGCTCGCACCCCCGACGGATGTGAAGAGTGTCTGGCGACCGGCGGCCGGTGGGTCCATCTGCGGCTGTGCCAGGAATGCGGTCACGTGGGCTGCTGCGATAACTCGCCGGGCAAACACGCGACCAAGCACTTCCACGCCTCCCACCACGCGATGATCCGGAGCTTCGAGCCGGGGGAAGACTGGAGCTGGTGCTACGTGGACGAGCTGTTCGTCCAGCCGGCGGTGCGGGTGACATAGACGGTGCGTTCCCGCATTCAACCCGCTGTCGCCCTGTTGCTCGCCGCCTCCACGGCGCCGGCCGTTGCGCAGCAGCGGCCATGCGACAGCCCGGGGCG
>JACCSE010000094.1 GCA_013813145.1 Gemmatimonadales bacterium | reverse complement strand
ATACCGACTCGACGAGTTGCCCAACGACATCACCCGCACCACGCCGGCCTCCTTTGAGCCGGTGCTGGACTACGTGGTGGTGAAGATTCCCCGCTTCGCCTTCGAAAAGTTCCCCAGCGCCGACCCGACCCTCACCACCCAGATGAAGTCGGTCGGCGAGGTGATGGCGATCGGGCGCACGTTCAAGGAGGCGTTTCAGAAGGGACTTCGAGGACTGGAGACCGACCGGCCCGGCTGGGTGACCGGCCCCACTCCCGCGGACGACCGGGTGCAGGACGACTCGCTCGCGTCCGCCCTGGCCGCGATGCGCACGCCTACGCCCGAGCGGGTGTTCCAGATCAAGCGCGCGCTCCAGCTCGGCGCTCCGCTCGAGGCCGTCGCCGAGCGCACCGGGATCGATGCATGGTTCCTGGGCCAGATGGCGGAGCTGGTGGCTGCTGAGGTGGAGTGGCAGCAGGGCAGGGGGACAGAGGGGCAGGGGGGCAGCGGGGCAGCGGGGCAGCAACTGCTGCTCCGCATGAAGCGTCTGGGTTTCTCCGACCGGCAGCTCGCCGACCTTTGGAGTACCGCCGAAGCCGACATCCGCGCCCTCCGCCACCGGCTCGGCATCCGCCCCGCCTACAAGACGGTGGACACCTGCGCCGGGGAGTTCCCTTCCGCCACGCCGTACCTCTACTCCTCGTACGACGAGGAAAACGAGGCTGAGGCTGTCGGCGACCGGACCGTGGTGATCCTCGGCAGCGGGCCCAACCGTATCGGCCAGGGCGTAGAGTTCGACTACTGCTGCGTTCGGGCCGCGATGAAATTCCGGGCCCTGGGCTATCGGACCGTCATGGTGAACTCCAACCCGGAGACCGTCTCCACCGACTTCGATACCTCGGACGCGCTCTACTTCGAGCCGCTCACCCTCGAGGACGTGCTCGAGGTCGTGCACGTGGAACGCCCCCTGGGCGTGGTCGTACAGCTCGGCGGGCAGACGCCGCTCCGGCTGGCGCGCGCGCTCGAGCGGGAAGGGGTGCGGATTCTGGGGACCTCGCCCGAGGCGATAGACACCGCCGAAGACCGGGGACGCTTCGAGGCCCTCACCAGGAAACTCGGGGTGGCCCAGCCGCCGAGCGGCGTGGCGTACTCGGTGGAGGAGGCCGTCGCGGTCGCCGCGCGGGTGGGGTACCCGGCGCTGGTGCGGCCCTCCTATGTTCTCGGCGGCCGGGCGATGGAAATCGTCTACGACGACACCTCGCTTCGGAGCTACTTCGAGCGGGCCGTGCGGGTGGCGCCCGAGCATCCGGTGCTGATCGACAGCTTCCTCGAGGATGCTTTCGAGGCCGACGTCGACGCGATCGCCGACGGTATCCGCTGCGTCATCGGCGGCGTGATGCAGCACATCGAGGACGCCGGCATCCACTCGGGCGACTCGGCTTGCGTCCTCCCGCCCTATCTCATCACCGAGACGCAGGTCGAAGAAATGCGCCGGCACACCCGTGCCTTCGCCGAGCGGCTCGGGGTGGTCGGCCTGCTCAACGTCCAGTACGCCATCAAAGACGGCATCGTCTACGTCCTGGAGGTGAACCCACGCGCATCGCGGACCGTGCCCTTCGTCTCCAAGACCACCGGTGTGCCGCTCGCCAGCCTCGCGGCCGCGGTCATGGTGGGGAAGACCCTCGACGAGTTGGGACTTCAGGACGACATACCCCAGCCCTACGTGGCGGTGAAGGAAGCGGTCTTTCCCTTCAGCAAGCTCCAGGGAGTGGACCTGGTGCTCGGGCCCGAAATGCGCTCCACCGGCGAGGTGATGGGGATCGCCGATTCGTTCGGGATGGCGTTCGCCAAGGCCCAGATCTCGGCGGACGGCGCGCTGCCGCTCACGGGAACCGTCTTCGTCACGGTGAACGATCACGACAAGGCCAACCTCGTGCCGATCGCCCGGCGCTTTCACGGGCTGGGCTTCAAGGTGATGGGCACCGACGGGACCGCGCGCTACCTGCGCGCACGGGGGATCCCGACCGAGCGGGTGCTGAAGGTGCACGAGGGGCGGCCCAACGCGATCGACCTGATGGTGTCCGGCCAGATTCAGCTCCTCATCAACACCCCGCTCGGAAAGCTGACTCAGCAGGACGACTACGCCATCCGTCGCGCCGCGCTTCAACACCAGGTGCCTTACACCACCACGCTTTCGGCCGCGGCGGCGGCGTGCGACGCGATTATCGCGCTCCGGAGCCGGGCGGGCGAGGTGAAGTCGCTCCAGGAGTGGCACGTCCTGGCCCGGGAAATGTCCCCGGAGTGGACCGGGTGACAGCGCGCGGCAGCGGCTTCGCAGCGGCACTTCGCGGCCAGATCCGGGGGCAGGTGCGGGAGGCCGAACCGCTGGCCCGCTATTCGACCTATCGGATCGGCGGTCCGGCGACGGTGGTGCACCCCGCCGGAGGTGAGGACGTCGGGACCGCGCTCAGGATGGCTCACGAGGGAGGCATTCCCTGGTTCATCGTCGGCCTCGGCTCCAACATCCTCTTGCCGGACGAGGGGCTGGACGCGCTGGTGATACGGATGGGAAAGGGGCTGGACCTGCTCCGCGGAGACGGCGAGCGCTGGACCGTCGGCGCCGGCCTCCCGGCGCCGCTCGCCGCTCGGCGCACCGCGGCCGCGGGCTTCGCCGGGCTCCACATCTTCGTCGGCGTGCCCGGCACCGCGGGCGGTGGCGTCTACATGAACGCCGGGTGCCATGGCGGCGAGTGGGCCGAGGTCGTCGAAACCGTGACCGTGGTGGACGCCGCCGGACGCGACGCAGTCCTCTCCCGGGCCGAGGTCCCGTTCACCTACCGGCGGAGTGGCCTCGACGGCCGGGTGGTGATCGAGACCACGGTCCGGCTCCGGCCGGCGGAGCAGCACTGGTTGGACGAAGAGATCGCGGAGATGTTCGAGTGGCGGCAGCGCGGGACGCCCTTCAACCAGCCGTGCTGCGGCAGCGTCTTCAAGAACCCCGAGGGGCCGAGCTGGCAGCGGGAAGACGGCCCCCGAACCGCCGGCCAACTGATCGAGGCCGCCGGGCTCAAAGGTCACCGAATCGGCGGCGCGGAAATCTCGCCGATGCACGGCAACTACTTCGTGAACACCGGCGACGCCACCGCCGCGGATGTCCGGGCCCTGATCGACCACGCGCAGCGGGTGGTCACGGAGCGGTTCGGGGTGCGGCTGGAGCCGGAGGTAAAGGTGATTGGGGCGCGGGGGGAGTATCTGAATCCCGAGGGCTGAAGTGTCATCCCAAGGTGGCGGGGGACCTTGCCCGGAAATGGCTCGAGCGAGGCGAAGAAGATCCCTCGCTCCGCTCGGGATGACAGTGACCTGAGACCTGAGACTTGAGACCTGAGACTAGCGACCCCCATGCCCGACTACTTCGCCCACCAATCCAGCTACATCGACGACGGCGCCAGCATCGGCGCCGGGACCAAGATCTGGCACTTCTGCCATGTGCTGCCGGGCGCGGTGATCGGGGAGCGGTGCAACCTGGGGCAGAACGTCGTGGTCATGGGCGGGACGCGGATCGGGAACAACGTCAAGATTCAGAACAACGTCTCGGTCTACGAGGGCGTGATTCTGGAGGACGATGTGTTCTGCGGGCCGAGTTGCGTGTTCACCAATGTGTCGACCCCGCGGAGCCACGTCTCCCGGAAATCGGAGTACCAGCGCACGCTGGTCCGACGGGGCAGCTCGATCGGGGCCAACGCCACCATCGTCTGCGGGGCGACGTTGGGGGAATACTGCTTCATCGGAGCCGGAGCGGTGGTCCGCGGCGAGGTGCCGGCCTACGCCCTGATGGTCGGCGTCCCCGCCCGCCGGGTGGGATGGATGTGTCAGTGCGGTATACGGTTGGAGCTCCGGGACGGGCCAGCCGCCTGCCGCTCCTGCGGAGCGGCGTACCGGGAAGAGGCCGGCCTGCTGCGCCAGATTGACCGACCCGGAGCCGCCAGCTAACTTCCTCGGCTGCCGATGCTTCCGATACTGACCGCGCCCGCGGCTCGTCCGGCTCCGGCCGGCGTGCGGGCGCTTTCCACATGACCGCTCCGGCCGCTGCCGGACCGGCCATAGGACGAGCCCAACTGATGAACGTCCCCCTGCTGGATCTGGTGGCGCAGTACCGTGGCATCAAGCACGTGGTGCTCGGTGCGATCATGGCCGTCATCGAACGCCAGGGCTTCATCATGGGGCCCGAGGTGGCCCAGTTGGAGGCCGAGGTCGCGCGGCTCTCGGGCACCAGGCACGCGGTCGGATGCGCCAGCGGGACGGACGCGCTGTTGCTCCCGCTGCGGGCGCTCGATCTGGCCCCCGGCGACGAGGTCATCACCACCCCCTTCACCTTCTTCGCGACCGCGGGGGCAATCCACAACGCCGGCGGGACCACGGTGTTCGCTGACATCGACCCCGGCAGTTTCAACATCTCGCCTCACGCCATCGAGGCGGCCATCACTCCGCGGACCCGCGCCATGGTCGTGGTCCACCTGTTCGGCCAGATGGCGGCCATGGAGGACATCGTGCCGCTCGCCGAGCGCCACGGGCTGGCACTGATCGAGGATGCCGCGCAGGCGATCGGCGCTCGCCGACAGATCGCCGGGAACTGGCGGATGGCAGGAGAGCTGGGGACGGTCGGCACTCTCTCCTTTTTCCCCAGCAAAAACCTCGGCGGGTATGGCGACGGCGGCATGATGGTCACCGGTGACGACGCGCTGGCCGAGCGCCTCCGGCGGCTGCGCTTGCACGGCGGGAGTCGCCAGTACCATCACGACGAGGTCGGGTTCAACAGCCGGCTCGATACCCTTCAGGCAGCGGTTCTCCTCGCCAAGCTGCCACACCTTGCCGAATGGAGCGCGGCCCGGGCCCGGAATGCCGCCCGCTACACCGAGGCCTTTACCGGACATCCCACCGTCTGTCCACCGCAGGTGGACTCGCTGAACAGTCATATCTACAACCAGTACACGCTGCGGGTCCCCCGGCGGGACGAGTTGCAGGCACGGCTCAAGGAGCGGGGCATCGGCAGCTCGGTCTACTATCCGCTCGCGCTGCACCTGCAACCCTGCTTTGCGCATCTGGGCTACCAGGCCGGGAGCATGCCGGTGTCCGAGGCCGCCACCGAGACGGTAATTTCGCTTCCGATCTACCCCGAGATGTCCCGGGACCAGCAGGACGCGGTAATCGAGGCGGTTCTGCAGTTCTATGCCTGACCGGACACGGGGTCACACCAACGAAGAGGCGATGATGGACAGGGCGGATGAGCTCATCGGGAAGGCCAACCGGCGCGAAGCGCTCTTCGGTGTCGTGGGGCTCGGCTACGTCGGCCTGCCGCTCGCGATCGAGCTCGCCCAGGCCGGCTACCGGGTGCTCGGATTTGATGTCAACGAGCGAGTGGTGGACCGGCTCAACAGCGGGCACTCGCACGTGAAGGACGTGGCCGACGAGCATTTGCGCGGGGTGGCGGATGCGGGGCTGCTGGAGGCCACCAGCGACATGGACCGGCTGAGTGAGCCGGACGCGATCTCGATCTGCGTCCCCACGCCGCTCTCCAAGGTCAAGGACCCCGACGTCAGCTACATCGTGGCGGCGACCGAGGCGGTGAAGCAGACGCTCAGAGAGGGGCAGGCGATCATCCTGGAGAGCACGACCTATCCCGGCACCACGCGGGAGATCCTCCTGCCCGCCCTCCAGAGCACCGGGCTCAAAGTGGGAGATGACTTCTTCGTCGCCTTCAGCCCCGAGCGGGTAGACCCGGGCAACACGATCTGGCAGACCCGCAACACCCCCAAGGTCGTCGGCGGGATCACCGAGGACTGCCTGCGGGTGGCGTGCGCGCTCTATCGTCCGGCCATCGAGCGGCTGGTCCCGGTCTCCACCACCGAGGCAGCCGAACTGGTGAAGCTGCTGGAGAACACCTTCCGCAGCGTCAACATCGGCTTGGTGAACGAGATGGCGATCGTGTGCGACAAGCTCGGCGTGGACGTCTGGGAAGTGATCGAGGCCGCGGCGACGAAGCCGTTCGGCTTCATGAAATTTCTGCCGGGCCCGGGGCTCGGCGGGCACTGCATCCCGATCGACCCGCACTATCTCGCCTGGAAAATGCGCGGGCTCAATTACAAGACCCGGTTCATCGATCTCGCGGGCGAGCTCAACACCGAGATGCCGCACTTCTGGGTGCGGAAAGTGTCCGAGTCGCTCAACATGCAGGGGCGGGCGGTGCGCGGCGCCTCGGTGCTGGTGCTGGGCGTGGCGTACAAGCGAAACATCGAGGACATCCGCGAGAGCCCGGCGCTGGACATCATCCGCCTGCTCGAGGGGCAGGGGGCGCGGGTCTCCTACCACGACCCGCACGTACCCTGCTTCGCCGAGGACGGGCACGAATACCGGTCGGTCGACCTCACGCCGGAGCTGGTGGCCGGGGCCGATTGCGTCATGGTGGTGACCGATCACTCGGTGGTGGATTACTCGATGGTGAAGCGGACGGCCAGGCTCGTCGTCGATACCCGAAACGCAATGCCGAAAGAGGCGTGACATGCATGTGGCGGTGATCGGAAGCGGATACGTCGGCCTGGTGGCCGGCGCCTGCCTGGCGGAGACCGGCAACGACGTGGTCTGCGTGGACAACGACGCGGAGAAGATCGC